>CABUBX010000005.1 GCA_902489925.1 uncultured Lachnospiraceae bacterium
TAGCATAAAAAAGCTAATTTGAAACAGACTTCTAATTTGCGTGGATTATACTAGTGGAAAAACAGGATATTATAAGAACTCAATGGGTAATTTTTTGATTCCTGCTGATAAAAGAGTGACTTTTTCATGTAAGCTTAAACAGGCAGCAAATATAAAAATATGTTATCATGATACAATATCAGGAAAGACGACAATTTTGTATATCGGTAATACAACTTCTAAAAGTGTGTCATTTAGTAAAAGCAGCAAAACATCGGGATATTTTTCAATAACGAATAATTCAGGAGGAACGATTACAGTAACAAGTGCAAGTGTGTACTATTAAAAGGTGAGTATATAGAGAGAAAATATTATATTGTAACGATGTAAAAATCTTTACTGAATAACTGCTAAAAATTAAACTGTTTTCTTATCCATAATGTCAATAGTATTTTTAAAACCAATATGATAATCTAAAACTGTCAAAAGCAATTTAATTAAATTTTTCAGACATCACCGGATGGTGAAATTCAAAGAATGGAGGGGTTTTATGAGACTGAAAAAAATCTTGGCAGTGATGGGCGCAGCAGCGGTAATGATGTCCGGCTGCGGAAAGCAGGAAACAGAAGCAAGCAGCTACTTTGAAGTGAAGGATTTAAAGTGGGGCATGTCTGTCGACGAAGCTCTGAAAACCTTGGGAACAGATAAGGATAAGGCGGCGAAGTTTGATGACGGATATAAGTACGGCGCTTACTTTGAATTGGAAGACGGTATGGAATTATTCGGTGAAAAAACAGAAAAAGTACATGTTGAATTTATTGATGTGACTGTGAGTGAAGCTGAGCCGAAGCTGTTTTATATCGACATTCAGTATAGTGAGGATGCTGACATGGCAAAGGTTGTTGAAAATATGGAGAAAGCCTTTGGCAAGAAGGCGGATAAGCTTACAGAATATGGAATGTCACGTTCGGCGCTGGATTCGGCAGACGGTGAAAGGGAAAAGTCAACTGTTCCGAGAAGCGATTGTGAGGCCGGTGATACGATGCATCTGTGGAAAGCAAAGATGCTTAGCGAAGTTATTCCGAAAGATAAATCCGATGCATATGAAGATTTATTTGAGACATCATTTCTGTGGCTTTCTGACAAGACATGGGATGAATTTAAGGATAATGCTTCTTTAGTAACTGTAATGTGTACAACTGGGGAAAATGATTATGGTTACAGGGAAAACTGGGTTTCTATAAATGCTTATAATTTACTTGCTTATAACACATGGACAGAGGCAATGGAGAAGTAAAACTGTATATCGAAAAAGTCGAGAGAGCCATCGGTTGTGTATAAATACAGTCGGTGGCTTTAAAATTATATAGGTGATGTGTGAGCATAAAATGCATACAGAAGATTTTGAAAAAATTCTCTCGGCAAAATAATAGAAAATAAAGCTTTTTTCTTAGGGGTTATGTCAATATCTTTTTTGTGAAGTATATGTTAAGCTGATTACATAATAAATGAGAAAAGATTTTATATTGGCCAATTAAAATACAAAAATTTAAAAGGAGGAGGGCAGTGTTTTGTAACTAAAGAAAAGGTTATTGTTAGGAGGGCAGACCATGAATAAAAGAAAAATTTTAGCGCTTGTGACAGCAATGACAATGCTGATTGGGGTAAATGTACCGGCGATGGCAGCGGAAGAAGTTACGCCGTATGTATTGGGAAATTCTCGAACAGCTATTTCTACAACAAAAGGTGGCTCAATGATGCTGAATTGTGAAACGGCATCAGCTACGGTAGTTCCTGATGGGGCGATAGTTACGCTTCATGGAAACACAGGGAATGACACACAAAGGTGGAGATATGATAGTAGGGGGCCATGGGGAACAAAAGTTTTACGCCCATATGGTGAGGTAAATAGTACGAAGGTTTTAAATTGTTATAGAGCTGGTACACAAACGGTATGTAATATTAGGCCTCAATCTGTTAATGAAAAGACACCGAAAGATATGGATATTCACATCACGTATAATGACAAAAATAATCCATCTTTTAGAATGTGGGTCAGTGGACGAGATGATTATAAAGCGGCATATGTTACAAGAGCGGGTTCGACCGTAGGCAGTAAGTGTATGTGGAGTTTCACAGCGCCGGGTTCGGTTTGGTATTATAGAGCCGGATAATACATGAGAACCAGCAGACAGTTTGCCTGCTGGTTCTTTAAGGAGGTATTTCATGAAAAAAATAAGGCTTTTTTGTATGTTGTTTTGTATGTTATTCTGTATAGGATGCGGACGGGAAGAATTGACTGAGCAAGGAAAAAACAGTATAAGCTCTAGTGGTGAAATACACGTATTAACCTCAAAGGACATGACAACTCAAAGCACCCATTGTTCGACTTCAAATGGCTGCTATTTGGCATCTACCAGTCCCGAACATGGAGGAACAAATATATTTTTTATTGATTATAAGACAAGGCAAAAGGTATATCTATCGTCCTCGGTCAATGGCGACTATTGGTCTGAAACAGACACAAGCTATTTAAAGGATGGGGCAAGTACTACATTTTGTTCAGATGGAGATAAATTATATGCCTATGCATTAATGGATAGTGAAGAAATTAAAGAGGAAATTATTTATCAAATGGATTTTGATGGACAAAACAGGAAAGAGATATGCAGAATGGCTGATAATACAGAATTAGCAGGAGGGATGGTCAGCGATGATACATATTTGTATTTTTTAATGAAAGAATATAAGACGGACGGATTGGAATCTGTCATATGTGCAGTGGACAAAAATGGAGGAGAAATTAAGAAGTTATATAAATTCGCAGATGAAGCTCATGTATGCTATCTGATGAGTGCTTTTGACAGAAAGCTTGTGTTAAAGATGGTGGAACCTAATGAGGTATATGAAAAACAGCAACATAAAGTATTTCTGTTTGATGTAGATGAAACTGTTTTGACAGAAGCAATGACATGGAAACAAGGGGAAATTGAAGAATTATATGATAATCAATGTATGTACTATATTGATACAGAGAAAGAGAAGATTATTTGCAGAAATTTGACTGATGGCAGTGAAGAAGTATTGTGGGAGACATTTCCTTTTTCATACAATAGCAAGGATTCGATTTCTATAGATAGAGAACTGTATGATTGTCATTTATTTGTATATACGTATGACAAACAATATGCTCTGAATGTTGAAACAAAAGAAGTTAAAGAATTGACACTCAGGGCAGAGGGCGATTTGTTCCGTGGAAGCTATTTATCAATTATGGGCGCCAGTGAAGATGAATATTTACTTATACCAAATACGGGGCGCAGAAAGGTTCGTTGGAAAGACCCTATTGAGGGAAGTAACGGCGATGAGGTGATTTATTATTACAAATATGCCATGATTAAAAAAGAGGATTTTTATAATAATCGTCCGAATTATATCATGATTGAGGATATGGAAATTGATAAGGACAGTATTGTTTCGTAAGTTGTGATTAGGGGGCTTCTTTTTTGTATTGAATCCCCTTTCTTTTCTTATGAAATATTAGGTAATAAAAAAGTTACTAAAAATAAAGCGTGAATTTTGTGAATATCTCCAAGTATCTTTTTCGATAATCCTGTGGTACTCTATGTATATAGTAACTCAAGGATTACATAAAGGAGGTATATAATGGGAAAAACATTTTTAAGGGTTTTCACAACGGTAATGCTCATTTTTTGTGTGGGATGCGGACGGGAAAAAGAGGGTAGTCAAGAGGCGGAAACGATAAATTCTAGCAATGAAATACGCGTATTAACTAAAGAAGACATGATGTCTCAAAGCACCCATTGCTCAACTTCAAATGGCTGTTATTTGGCATCTGTCAGTCCCGAACATGGAGGAGAAAATCTATTTTTTATTGATTACAAGACAAGGAAAAAGGTTTATCTGTCATCTTCGGTCAATGGCAACTATTGGTCGGAGACAGATACAAGCTATTTAAAGGATTCTGCAAGCACTTCATTTTGTGCCGAGGAAGATGTTTTGTATGCGTATAGCTTTTTTAAGGATAATTTGGGAAGTGTTATTTATCGAATGGATTTTGACGGACAAAATCGGAAAGAGGTCTGCAGGATGGAGGCAGATAGAGAATTGGCAGGGGTTCTTGTAGGCGATGATACATATTTATATTTTTTACTGGAAAATATAAAGAAAATGGCTCAGAAGCTGTCCTATGTGCGGTAGATAAAAATGGCGGGGAAATCAAAGAGTTATATCAATTTGAAGAAGAAAACCAATGGCGCTTTTTAATGAGTGGTTTCGGCAGAAAGCTCGTGGTGAAGATAATAGAGCCGAATGAAATTTTTGAAAATCAGCGGCATAAAGTAGTGTTGTTTGATGTAGACACGGCAGATGTAACAGAAGTCATGTCATGGGAACAGGATAAAATTGAAGAACTATATGACGGCAACAACGTATATTATCTTGATGTAGAGAAAGAGAAGATTGTTTGCAAAGACTTGTCTGACGGCAGTGAAGAAGTATTGTGGGAGACATTTCCTTTTTCATACAATAGCGGTGACAGCCTTTCTATAGACAGCGAATTACATGATAAGCATTTATTTATATATACGTATGACAAACAATATGCTTTGAATGTTGAAACAAAAGAAATCAAAGAATTGACACTTAGGGCAGAGGGCGATTTATTCCGTGGAAGTTATTTGTCAATTATGGGTGCCAGTGAAGATGAATATTTACTTATACCAGATACGGGGCGAAGAAAGGTTCATTGGAAAGACCATATTGAGGGAAGTAACGGTGATGAGGTGATTTATTATTACAAATATGCCATGATTAAAAAAGAGGATTTTTACAACAATCGTCCGAATTATATCATGATTGAGGATATGGAAATTGATAAGGACAGTATTGTTTCGTAGGGGGATAACGATGACAGAACTTGAGGTAAAGGATTTATGTAAAAGATATGATATAAGCGATAAAGGCATCGGCAGATTCTTTAAAAAGCCGGAGGAAATACGGTTTAAGGAGGCGCTGAGTCATGTCTCCTTTAAAATCGGCTTTGGCATGTACGGTCTGCTTGGCCCGAATGGGGCAGGAAAATCGACATTAATGAGTATTTTGACAGGGATACTCAAGGCAGATTGCGGTGAGGTACTCTGGAATGGTGAACCGACAAAAAAGGCAGGCATTGATTTTAGAAGAATCATGGGCTATATGCCGCAGCAGCAGGGGATGTATGACAGCTTTACCGGACGGCGTTTTCTTGCATATATGTGCGCCCTTAAAGAAATACGCGGTGAGGCGGTACAGTCGGAAATTTTGAGAACGGCGTCTATTGTCAATATGACAGAGGCGCTGGATAAAAGACTGGGGGCTTGTTCCGGCGGCATGAAGCAGCGGCTGTTGCTTGCTTCGGCGCTGCTTGGCAATCCGAGGCTTCTTATCCTTGATGAGCCGACAGCCGGACTTGACCCAAAAGAGCGGGTGAGGCTTCGGGAGGCTTTGGCGGCAATGGCAAAGGATAAAATTATTTTGATGGCAACCCATGTTGTGTCGGATGTGGAGTCGGTGGCGGACGGCATTTTGCTTTTGAAGGAGGGAAAGCTTTTGGATATGGCAAGTCCGAAGGCGCTGATTGAAAAATATGCAGCGGGACAAAGTCTTGAGGAGGTCTATCTTAGGCTGTTTGAGAGTGGGGAAGGTCTATGAAGCTTTTATTTACAGAATTGTATAAAATATGGACAAATCGTATTTTTATAATGTTTGCGGCGGTGCTTCTCGGCGGCAATCTGTTTTTTATATGGAATTATTCGGATAAGGCGGCACTTGTGCCGGCAAGTGCTTACCGTGAGATGACCGAAGACTTGTCGGGGCTGTCCTTTATAGAGAAACAGGAATTGATACATAAGGCGCACGAACAGATTTCGGCTGTTGTGACCATTGATAATATACGAAGGCAGGAAAGTTATGCGGCACCGGAGTATATTGAAGCTTTAAAGACGGAATACAAAAAGCAGATTCAGGAATATGAGAAGGTCTATGAAAGTGGTACTTATTTAAAATATACGGATAATCTTCTGGCAGAGTTTACGTTTTTGACGGAAATTAACAGTGAGATTTTGACGGTGGCCGCCTATGAGGATTATCTGAAAAAGGTTCATGAAACAGCGGGCACGCTGACGGAGATTTCGATTTTTCAGCCGAAAGATGCCCCGTCTTTTTCGGTTCGCTCGATTGAAAAGACGGACAGCGCTTATGCCGGCATGGACGGGCAGAGTGTACAGGATTACAGTCCCCAAAAAGGACTCATGCAGGCGCTTGATTTTCGGGTGACGGATATATGTCTGATTTTGTTTATGCTGCTCGTATCGGTGGCGGCTGTTTTTGACGAGCGGGACAAGGGGCTTCTTACGATGGTCTATACACTTCCGTCGGGACGGCTGAAAACGGCGGCAGCAAAGGCTTTGGCGGTAGTTTTTAGCATTTTGGCTATTGTGATTTTGCTCTACGGCACAAATCTTGCTTATTGTGGCTCGGTTTTTGGCTTTGGCAATGTGTTTCGCGAAATCCAGTCGGTGCCGGCGCTGATGAAATCGACGCTTCAGGCGAATGTGCTGACGTATATTTTTTTATTTATGCTTGCACAATGGGCAGGCGCGGCAGTGATGGCGCTGCTGATTTTGCTCTGCACAATTTTATGCCGTCGATTTTATACGAGCTGGTGTCTTGCACTTGCAGTCATTGGCGTGAACTTTTTCTTTTTTAACTATTTTTCGCCGCTCGGGCATTTTAATATTTTAAAATATGCCAATCTCGCGGGGATTTTGGATACAAACCGTATACTCGGCGACTATCAGCTGCTTTATTTTTTCGGGACTCCGGTGACAAGGGGCGCAGCTTCTGCCGCTGCTTTTGCGGCAGCCTTTGTACTTTTCATTTTGCTGTTTTTATGGGGCTTTGCGTCAGGTCTTTTTCTTAAAGGAGGACGTGTAAAAAGCCGGGTGAAAAAACGGATGATATGTCAGGGCAGCCTTTTTAAATTTGAGGCATATAAGACACTGATTCTTGGCGGCGGTCTGTGGCTGATTTTATTTTTTGCCGCTGTATCCGTCTATCAGGGAATGACAGCTGTAAGCTATCAGAGTGCAAAGGATGTTTATTATAAGAAATATCTTACAGAAATGACGGGCAAGCTGACGCAGGAGAAGGCGGACTGGTTTCAAAAGGAATATGAAAAATTTGAGCCGATATTAAAGCTTCAGGCGGCGCTAGAGAGCGGTATGATTGACGGTGCGGCTTATGATGAGCTGATAGGGCCTTATGGCGGTCTGATGGTGGAAAAAGAAGCCGTCGATGATATTGTCGGCACAAATTTTGCTTATCTCAAAGAAAATAAGGGCGCACAGCTTGTCTATGGGGCAGGCTTTGAGCGCATGTTTGATTTAAAGGATAAGACAGAGGCTGATGAGATGGTATTGGTGCTGCTTATGATGGCGGCAGCGCTGTCGGGTATATTTTCCATGGAAATATCGGGCGGCATGGATAAGGTGATTACAGTGACGCCTCTTGGAAAACAAAAAACAGTGAGGACGAAGCTTTTGCTTGCGGCCTGTGTCGGAGGGGCTTTAGCAGTGATTTCTCTTGTGCCGGTTTATATTGATGTGCTTCGTCATGAGGGGCTTAAAGGACTTTGGGTGCCGGCAAAAAGTATGGAAGCCTTTGCAGACGTGCCGGCAAATGTGCCGCTGGTGGGCATGTTGGCTGCTCAGGTGCTTTTGCGGCTCGCCGTCTGTTTGTGGGCGGCAGTCTTTATAAGCTGGATTTCTTTAAAGATGAAAAATACATTGATGAGCACATTTTGTGCCTGCCTTATTTTATGTGTACCGACTTTACTTGCCTCTGCCGGCTTGGAGGGCTTTTTGTGGCTGAGTCCGTATCCGGTTTTTCACTGGCTTGGATTTGTCAATAATTATGAAAACACATGGATTTGTGCCGGCTATGCGGTGGCGCTTTTAGGCAGCGGCTTGTATTGGGCAAACAGCCTGCAGCGGCATTTTGGCAGTGAGGCTTGAACATATTGAGCGTACGGAGGATGTTTATGAGCAGAAAGATAAAAAAATATATGGCGGCGGCGCTTTTTCTCCTAATCATGGCAGGAAATACGCAGCAGGTCAGCTATGCGGCGGCTTTAGATGAAAGCAGCCGGGAAAGTGAACAGGGCGTATCGGAGGCGGACATACGTGTTGTCGGTTATGAGATTAAGGATGTGAAAGACGGACATCAGCTGCCCGAGCTTAAAGCCGGTGATAAAGCGCTTGTGAAGGTGACCGTCTGCGATGAGCGAGCCCGGGCAGACCAGCTTGCTTTTGCAGGGGCAAAAATTAATACCGAAGCTTTCAGAACGGTGAAGGATTTGAATGAGAATCATTCGGACAAACCTTCGGATATGAAGCCTGAAAAACGTCCCGGGTATGGGGACGCCTTTGTGGAAAATATTGTTGAGGCGCAAAAGATGTATACCTTGTGCTTTTATGTCAACTATACAGGCGCCGGAAAAAATTTTGACTTTGATTTATTTTATCATACACCGTCGGCAGCGCTTAAAATGGAGAAAATCAGTCTTGTGTTTCATCAATGCAAGCTGTCGGCAGACAATGAAGACCAAAATACATCGGGGGATACCGGCGGCGATTTAAGCGGCGGTGCAGGAAATTCTTCCGGCGGTGCAAATGAAGACACAACCGGCGGTGGGGAAGGCGTGAGCCTGACAGCAACAAAGCTTTTTGTTCAGGGCTTTGAGTATGGCGAGACAATGCCAAAAGCCGGCGATAATATTGAGCTGAAGATAAAGATTGGGGCAACGTCGGGCAGCTTTAGTATTCAAAATGTTCGTGTGACGGCAGAATTTCCGGAGACAGTGACGCTTCTTAAAAATACGAATATGTATCATATCGGAACAATTGGGGCAGGCGGCGAGGCCTTTGTGGTTTATTCGATTGGCATTGCAGATGAAATGCGCGGTGATGCCTGTGAAATTAAACTGATAATGAAGGGTGTTGACGGCAGCGGCGCAGAAATGACAACGGAAGAAGTCATAGAGCTTCCCATCAGGGTTAGCGAGCAGCTTGAAATCGAAAGTGTTTCGATACCGCAGCAAATCAATACGGTTTATGACGATGAATCCGGAATTTCGGAAATCATTCTTGAAAATCGCGGAACGGCAGCGGCCAAGGTGGTTGGGATAGAAGTTGAGGGCGAAGGACTTGAACTGTCGGAAAAAGAAGGGGATGAAGCGCTGCAGAAGTCTGAAAGTGAAATCGGGGCCGGTGAGCGAAAAGCCTTTACAATAAATTTGAGGCCGAAAAAAGAGGGTGAGCTTTCAGCGGTTGTGACGGTGCGCTATAAAGGCAGCGACGGCAGTGAAAAGACTTTGCAAAAAGAAGTGAAAACGAAGGGCGTGCAGATGAAGGCAGAGGTCAGTCAAAATGTGACAATTGATAAAGAATTGATTGAGGAGGAAGAAAACTATCCGGCATGGACATGGCTTATTGCCGCCGCAGGCATACTTCTTGGCATTTACGTTGCTTTGCGAATCATTTATGACAGATGGCGGACAGATAAAAAACGAAAAGAGATATAGATTGATAAATAGAGCCCGTGGACTTATAATGGAAACAGAAATGTCATATTTTGAGGGGAGGATAAGTATGCTTTGCAATGATGAGGAAATGAATCGACTGATGGACAGACTTTCCCACGGGCTTATTTTTATTAATAAAGATGAAGTGATTGAGCGCATCAACAGCTGTGCTGAAGACATTACAGGGGCGGTGACAGCGTGTGATTACAGTCACGATGCAGGAAAGATTGAAGAAGGCGACATTGTCGTTATTGCCGACAGCGGTCTTGGCATGGATGACGGCTGTTTGCAGGCTTTTGAGCTTTCAAATATCGGTATTTATGATGAAAATATTGCGCCCGGCGATATGCTTGCGGCAGCTGGAGTGTATCATAAGGATAGCCTGCCGACATATAAGTATGTCCGCGAGCATCTTTGTCTTGAGCCTTTCGGTTTTGAGACAGATGATTTTGGGGTGCATATGGCGGTTCGGATTGACACAAAACATCGGGAAACAGTGATTGCCGTGGAGGAGATGCGCTTTGTTCTGCCTTATTTTTATGCGGTAGGCCATATGGTTGTGTTGGATGGCAGAACAAAAAAACTGAAATTTTATGAAGCGAAAGGCTATAGTATCAGAAAGGAAAGCATAGGTGAGCTGCTTCGGGGCGGCAGCTTCTATGAAAAAAAGGCGGGTAAGACAAGACTTCGGATGATTGGGCAAAAAATGACGGACGTGTTTGATGCGCCGGAACTTCTTGAGGCTGTTTGCAGTGTGCTTTCAAATGAAAGGTCTGCAATCGAACATGAGCTTTTTGATATCAATCACCGACTTATGGAGGTGTCCGTATTTCCGTCTTTTTCCGAAAAACCGGAATATGCAGCAAACACGCATCCGTCAGGTGTATGGCTTGTCATTTCGGAGGCTGTGGGGCTAAAGTCGCTGCTTGAGAAGCGTGACAAGCTTTTACTTGATATTGAGGCGCACTTTAAAAAGCGTGAAAAGGCATTGAGAACCGTGCCGGAAGGGCTTTTTACAGAACTTGAAGGCTGCTCGGGTTATATGGGAGAGATTAAGTATCTTGCGTATAAGGCGGCAAAACAGAAGTTTAATGTGATGCTGACCGGCGAGAGCGGTACAGGAAAGTCACTGCTTGCACGGCAGATTCACGAGGCCGGAAGCTTTGGCGGACCTTATGTGGAGGTGAATTGTGCGGCAATTGCGCCGTCGCTTTTTGAGAGCGAGCTGTTTGGCTATGTGGGCGGTGCGTTTACAGGCGCGCTGTCATCGGGACGCGAGGGTTATTTTGAGGCGGCAGACGGCGGCACGATTTTTCTTGATGAGATTGGCGAGTTGCCCCTTGAAATACAGGTGAAGCTTTTATATGTGCTTCAGAATAAGACAATTTACAGAGTAGGCTCGTCACGTCCGACAAAGGTCAATGTCCGTGTGATTACGGCGACTAACAAGGATTTGGGACAGGCGGTCAAAGAAGGTAGCTTCCGTCAGGATTTATATTACCGGCTGAACGTGTTTCCGATTCATCTGACGCCCTTACGGGAACGAAAAGAGGATTTGCAGCTGATGATTCATCGGATTTTAGAGCAGACGTGCGCGGCCTTTAAAACCGGGACAAAGCGGCTTTCTGCCGAGGCACAGCAAAAGCTGATGGCGTACCATTGGCCGGGCAATGTGCGTGAGCTTGAAAATGTACTGCAGCGTGCCGTGGCGCTTTGTGACTCGGATATCATATTTGCAGAGCATATAGACACGGCGAAGGCGGCCGCAGTCTTATCCGGTACGTTAAAAGAGCGGCTGGAGGCTGCAGAGGCGGATATTTTGAAAACGACACTTGAGGAGAGCGGCTGGAATAAGGAGGCTGTGATGAAAAAATTAAAGGTGTCAAAAACTGTCCTTTATGAGAAAATAAGAAAATATCATTTGTCGGAAAATGGGAAATAAATTCCTGAAATTCGGAAAATAGGAAAGCGAAAACCGGCGGCTTTCAGTGATATTTCATCCAAACAGCAGAGAAAATTAAAAAAACCTTCTGAAATTGCAAAAATAGAGCGGATTTTGATGGATTTTAAAATTGGCACAAAATTTGCTGTATTATATTGTAAGGTTATTTCAGGAGGTTTTTATGATGAGAGAAATTAAAGAACATACATTATATTTTGACGGTTGTGATACAGTAGAGCTTGCAAAAAAATACGGGACGCCCCTTTATGTCTATTCGGAAAATGATATCATTTCAAGATTTGATGAATTAAAAAGAGATTTTATCAATAAATATGAGAATACACGGGTGGCTTATGCGGCCAAGGCTTTTTGCACAATGGCGATGTGCCGTCTTGCGGCGCAGGAGGGAATGTGCATTGACGTCGTGTCGGGCGGAGAGCTTTATACGGCAGTCAAAGCCGGCATGGCACCGGAGTGTATTGAGTTTAACGGCAATAATAAGCTGTATGACGAGCTTTGCATGGCAATCGATTACGGTATCGGCAGAATTATTGTTGACGGACTTTCAGAGCTTTCCATGATTGAGGAAATATGTGCGCAAAAAAATAAAAAAATGAAGGTCTTATTCAGGGTGACGCCGGGCGTCCAAAGTGATTCCCATGATTATATTGTAACCGGAAAAAAGGATTCTAAATTTGGGATTCCTCTCGAGGATAATGTCCTGTTGCCGCTTGTGCGTCAGGCAAAGGACTCACCTTGGGTTGAGTTTTTAGGCTTTCATTTTCATGTCGGCTCACAGCTTTTTTCAAATGAGTCACATCTGAAAGCGTTGGACATTGTCCTTGACATCGTAAAAAAAGTGACAGAGGACTGCGGCTGCCATGTTCGGGAGTTAAATCTCGGCGGTGGCTTTGGTATTACTTATACCGATGAAAAGCGGCAGCCTTACCGTTATTTCCTTGACCCGATGATGGATAGAATTGAGAATTTTTTTGCGGCGGAAAGGCTGCCGAGACCGGCTGTTGTTATTGAGCCGGGCAGAAGCATTGTCGGTGAGGCGGGCATCACCTTGTACACTATCGGAAGTATCAAAGAGATTCCGGAAATACGGAAATATGTTTCGGTGGACGGCGGCATGACGGATAACATTCGCCCGGCACTCTATCAGGCAAACTATGATGCGGTCATTGCCAACAAGGCGGATGAACCGAGAACAGAAACAGTGACAATCTGTGGAAAGTGCTGCGAGAGCGGGGATGTGCTCATTCGCGATTTAAAAGCGGCGAAAGCCTGCCGCGGGGATGTGCTTGCCGTATTTTCAACAGGGGCTTACGGTTACTCGATGGCGAGCAATTACAATAAAAATCCGATTCCGCCGGTTGTTTTTGTCAAAGACGGAAAAGACAGGCTTGTTGTTAAAGGGCAAAGCTATGAGGATTTGATTGCCAATGAATTATGACAGGAGGCGCGCATGAAGTTTACAAAAATGCAGGGAACGGGCAATGATTTTATCATTATTAACAATATTGAAGAAAAAATTCCGAAATCCCGTTTTTCGGAAATTGCAGCGGCGCTGTGCAGACGGCGGCTTTCAGTCGGGGCAGACGGCATGATGTTTGTGGATGAGGCAGTCTGCGGCGGCGATTATCATATGTACTTTTATAATGATGACGGCAGTGAGAGCGAGATGTGCGGAAACGGCGCGCGGTGCATTGCAAGATACGGTTATGAAAAGGGTCTTGCGGGAAAAATTCAGCATATCGAAACAAAGGCTGGGATTGTTGTCGGTGAGAGAATCAGCGAGCGATTATACAAAGTGCGTTTAAATGACGCCTCGGTGTTAGAGACTGACAGAAGGGTGAGCGTTGACGGCATCACTTATGTATGCGGCTACGCAGAGCTTGGCAATCCGGGAATCCCACATGCCGTTGTTGAAATTCAGGGGCTTAGAACCTATGATGAAGAAAAGCTGAGGCTGCTTGGGCGAAAGCTCAGAAATCATCCGGCTTTTCCAAAGGGGGCTAATGTCAATTTCTATGAGCTGATTGGTGAAAATGAGCTTGTTGAAAAAACTTATGAGCGAGGTGTTGAGGATTTTACACTGGCCTGTGGGACAGGCTCAGGCTCGGTGGCGGCCATCCTTACAAAAAAAGGACTTGTGGATGGAAAGCATATCAAAATTCATGTGCCGGGCGGCATACTTTATCTTGAGGTGCGTTGTGAAAACGACGCAGTGTCCGATATCTTTCTGACAGGAACGACAAATCTGGTGGCAGAGGGCGAAGTTACAGACGAAGATTTCTTTTCGGAGGTTTAATATATTATGGGGAAAATAATCACGATGGACTATATCAATCAGAGCGGGCGGTGGCCGACAGGCTGTGAAAGTGTATCGGCAGTAATGGTTTTAAATTATTTGGGGGTTTTAGTGACCGTTGATGAATTTATTGAAAAATATATAGAATGTGTGCCTTTTGAGCAGCGTTTCGGGCAGCGCTTCGGCGCAAATCCGTATCAGTGCTTTGCGGGAAGTCCTTATGATTCGGATGCCTTTGGCTGCTATGCGCCGGTCATTGTCAAGGCGATGAATAAAGCTTTTGAGGCTGCGGGCAGCAAATATTATGCGGTTGACGAAACAGATACGCCGGTGGAAGAACTGATTGATTGTTATGTCAACCATGGTTTGCCTGTTGTTTTTTGGGCATGTATTGATATGAAGCCGCCGATTGAAGGTCCGTCATGGAGGCTTTTAGAGGATGGTTCTGAGTTTTTATGGATTTCCAATGAGCACTGTATGGTGCTCTGCGGGGAGGATGATGAGAAATATTATTTTTACGATTCGTGGGAAAATCATGGTCTGACAGGTTGGGAGAAGCCGCTTGTCATTCGGCGGCATAAGGCTCAAATGAATATGGCTGTCGGAATCAGAGAACAAAAGTGCAAAAAATAAGGTCAAATGTATAAAAATATAGTGCATAAGTCCGGTTGGTGTGCTATATTAATATACAGGGCAAATATCCTTTAAATTATTATCGGAGTTGAAGAAAATGGGAAAATATTTTGGAACAGACGGCTTTCGCGGTGAAGCCAATGTGAATTTAACAGTTGAACATGCGTATAAAGTCGGCCGTTTTTTAGGCTATTACTTTGGCAGAGAGCATCAGGCAAACATTGTGATTGGCAAAGATACAAGACGTTCAAGCTATATGTTTGAATATGCGCTGGCAGCAGGAATTACGGCAAGCGGTGCCAATGCCTGCCTGCTTCATGTGACGACGACACCGAGTGTGTCCTATGTTGTGCGAACAGAAAACTTTGACTGTGGCGTGATGATATCCGCAAGCCATAATCCGTACTATGATAACGGCTTAAAGGTCATTAATGCACAGGGACATAAGATGGAGGCTGAGGTTGAGGCTTTAATCGAAGCGTATATTGACAGCGATAAGGATGAGCTTCCGCTGGCGCTTGGGGAACATATCGGGCGCACTGTGGACTATGCGATGGGCAGAAACCGCTATATCGGTTATCTCATTTCCATAGCGACACATTCCTTTAAGGGAAAGAAGGTCGGACTTGATTGTGCCAACGGCTCGGCATCTTCGATTGCAAAAAGTGTTTTTGATGCTCTCGGCGCAAAGACTTATGTGATTAACGCAGAGCCGGACGGCACGAATATTAATACAGACTGCGGCTCAACCCATATTGAAAAATTGCAGAAGTTTGTCGTTGAAAACGGTTTGGATGTGGGCTTTGCCTTTGACGGCGATGCAGACCGCTGTATTGCGGTGGACGAGACAGGACGGGAAATCAACGGTGATTTGATTCTTTATGTTTGCGGTAAATATATGAAGGAAAACGGCGCTTTGGCAAACAATACGATTGTGACAACGATTATGTCTAATTTCGGTCTTTATCTGGCGCTTGACGAGGCAGGCATTAATTATGAAAAGACAGCTGTCGGCGACAAGTATGTTTATGAAAATATGGTAAAGAACGGTCATATGATTGGCGGCGAGCAGTCCGGTCACATTATATTCAGCAAGCATGCCCGCACAGGCGACGGCATATTGACGGCCATTATGGTGACGGAGGTTATGATTGAAAAGAAGATGACGCTTTCAGAGCTTGTAAAGCCGGTTGAAATCTATCCTCAGAAGCTTGTCAATGTCCGTGTTAAGGATAAGCCTGCGGCCAGAGCCGATGAAGATGTGATAAAGGCTGTCGATGCGGTGAGCGAAGCGCTTGGAAGCACCGGCCGTATTCTCGTACGAGAGAGCGGTACAGAGCCTGTTATTCGTGTCATGGTTGAAGCAAAAACGGAGGCAATCTGTGAAAAATATGTAGCTCAGGTTGTAGAAGTGTTTGAGAAAAAAGGACATACGGTATGATAAAAAGGCGGCCTTGGCCGCTTTTTTTCATGTAAACTGATTTAATTCTTCATCGTATTCGTATTCAATAAATTTTAATGCACTTGTAATCACTTTTGGATTCAAGTCCATGCTTTTGCACAGCTCGTCAAAGCTGGAATACTCATCGCGAAGCTTCATATTTATAAAGCTTAAAAGCATTGCCGGGTCTTTTGGAATCTGCGGATAGTCTGACATAAGTTCACCTCTTTATTTGAATCATTGATGCACGAAAACAGGTAATCGTGCGCGCTAAGTATCATTATAAAACGGACATCATAAAAGTACAATATAAGTATGCCCGTTTTGTCTGAAAATTTTCTAAAAAATATGTTTTTTCATTGTTTTCCATAGATTTTTTTTGCTTTTTTTGTTATCGTAATAGGGAGGACAAAATTATTTGACGGGAGTTGATTTTTATGATTTTGATAACCGGCGGATGCCGCAGCGGCAAAAGTGAGTTTGCCGAAAATCTGACGAAGATGGGCGGCAGCAGGTTTTTATATATGGCGACAGCAAAAATTACCGATGAAGCAATGGCGGAGAGGGTACGGCGGCATCAGGCGCGCCGCACCGATGCATGGGATGTTCATGAGGGTTATGTAAACCTGCATGAAGTTTTGACATCAAATGCAGACCGCTATGACGGGATTTTACTGGACAGTGTTTCGACGATGGTGACAAATTTGCTGTTTGATTATATTGGCGAACAGGATTGGGACAGCTTTGATTTTTCAACAGTGGACTATAAGGCAGCGGAGGAAGAAATTTTGAAGACCTTCGGCCGATTGATTGAGGCGGCAAAGATATGCCGGACAAAGCTGGTGCTTGTGACAGATGAAATCGGTCTTGGCGTCGTGCCGGACACTTATCTTGGCAGAGCGTTCAGGGATATTTTGGGAAGGGTAAATCAGCTTTTGGCAGCTGCGGCCGCGGATGTGTGGTTTGTTATCAGCGGTATCCCGACAGCCATTAAGAAAAACGGACAGACATCGGGAGGCATACAGTGATGAAGGTTTTGGACACATTTATTTTAGCAGTGCAGTTATTGACCAGAATACCGATTAAAAAGCAGGTTGCAGTCAAAGACGATACCCTTGTCAACGGGGTTGTATTTTGGCCGCTCATCGGTTTAATTACAGGCGCCATACAGCTTGGCGTTTATTATCTGCTCAGTTTTATTATGGCAAGACCGGCGGCCATTGTTTTGGCGGTTTTGACGCAGATTGTCATTAACGGCGGTTTTCATCTTGACGGCCTGTGTGACACTGCCGATGGTATTTATTCGGCGCGCACAAGAGAGCGGATGCTTGAGATTATGAAGGACAGCCGTATCGGTACCAACGGTGTGATTGCGGCGCTTTTTGATATTTTGCTTAAAATCACATTGCTCGGACAGCTGGCGCATCCGATGATTCCGATGCTTTTGATGCCGGTGGCAGGAAAGCTTGTTCAGGGCATATTGATATACAAAGCTTCGTATGCTCGCAAGGAAGGTCTTGGCAATGCCTATATCGGTAAAATCAGCCTGCCGGTTTTTGTGATTAGTACAGCTGTCGGCACTGTGATTATGGCAGGCATTCTTGTATTTTCGGGCAGTCTGTGGCTGATTTTTGTGCCGTTTATCTGTCTTTTGTTTGCCTTTGGCTTCAGACGCTATATTGAGGCAAAGCTTGGCGGACTGACAGGGGATATTCTTGGGGCAGGCTCAGAGCTGACAGAAATTATATTTCTTATACTGATGAGCATTGCAGATACATTTTTGCTTATATAAGGAGAAGTGATGAGACTTTATTTTGTTCGCCACGGGCAGACAGACTATAATTTGAAAAATGCTTATTACGGTTTTGCCGATGTCGGATTAAATGCGGCAGGAAAGCTTCAGGCGCAAAGGCTTGCAAAATTTTTTGACGGGCTTTGTTTTGACGAGATATGGTGCAGTGATTTAAGGCGGGTAAAGGAAACAATCGATATTATTATGAAGCATGAAACAGATGCCTCGTCCGGGATTATCCGCAGCTTTTTTGAACTTCGGGAAATGAATTTCGGAAAATGGGAAGGTTTAAGCTTTAAAGAGGTCAGTGCATCATATCCAAAAGATTATGAGCTCTGGTCAAAGGATTGGAAGGGGGCGGCTCCGACCGGCGGCGAGTGTTTTAAGGATTTTTATGTCCGCGTGAAGCATTGCTTTGAGCAGCTTATAAAAAGCGCAGAGGAAAAAAATCAGGGGAACATTCTTGTAGCCGCACATAATGGAACGCTTCGCATTCTGTTTGCACTGATGCTCGGGCTTTCTATGGACGGTACATGGCATTTTAATTTTGAGCAGGACGCATACAGTGTTGTTGATTATGAGTATAACAACTTTACAGTGAGAAAGATTAACAGTCGGGAGAAAGTCATTCCGGCATCCGGGAGGTTTTAAAATGGACTTAAAAACAGCAGTGTCAATGATACGGCCGTTAGATGAGGCGGCGATGGAAAAAGCGTGGGCGGTATGGGATAATAAGTGCATCCCGCTGCGGAGTCTCGGGCGTCTTCAGTCGATGGTCGTGCAGCTTGCGGGCATGGCGCGGACACCTTATCCGACACTCGGGAAAAAGGCGGCTGTTGTGATGGCTGCCGATAACGGTGTGATTGAGGAGGGTGTGACGCAGACAGACCATCATGTGACAACAACCGTTGTCTGCAATATGACCCATGCCGATGCGACAATATGTATTTTATCACGGATGGCCGGTGCGGATGTTTTTCCTATTGATATCGGGATTAAGGATGATTTTGTCTGTGACGGTGTCATTAATCGAAAGGTGATGAATGGCACAGACAATATGACAAAGGGGCCGGCGATGCCGCGCGAAAAGACCATTGAGGCGATTGAGATTGGTATTCAGACAATCTTTGATTTAAAGGAAAAGGGCTACGGGCTTTTTGCGACCGGTGAGATGGGTATCGGCAATACAACGACAAGCAGTGCGATTGCAGCCGTATTTTTGGGGGTGCCGGCTGAGACGGTCACAGGACGTGGGGCAGGCCTGTCCGATGCCGGACTTGAACGCAAGATTCAGGCGATTCAAAGAGCCATTGAGGTAAACTGTCCGGATAAGGAGGATGCGATTGATGTTATGAGCAAGGTGGGCGGCCTTGATATTGCAGGGCTGACAGGCTGCTTTATCGGTGCGGCGGCTGCCGGACTGCCGATTGTCATCGACGGCTTTATTTCTTCTGTGGCAGCGCTTTGTGCTGTAAAGATAGCGCCGTTGTCGGTGCATTATATGTTTCCGTCCCATGTGTCGGCCGAGCCGGCAGGAAACCTTGTGCTTGAATATCTTGACATGAAGGCATTGCTTCATGCAGATATGTGCCTTGGGGAAGGCAGCGGCGCTGTTGCCTGCTTTAAGTTTTTTGATGAGGCGATGGAGGCCTATGAAAAGCTGCCGACATTTGAAAAGGGCAATGTGGAGGCCTATAAGCCGTTTGTATAGTGACAGGAGAGAGAAGCTTAAATATAGAGGTAATAAGTGATGGATTTATTTGAATATATGAGTGAGACAGCAAAGAAGAAGGAGTCACCGCTTGCTTCAAGGATGCGTCCGGAGACTTTGGATGAAATTGCAGGGCAGCAGCATATTATCGGGAAGGACAAGCTTTTATACCGGGCGATTAAGGCGGATAAGCTTAGCTCGATTATTTTATACGGGCCGCCGGGAACAGGTAAAACGACAATCGCAAAAGTGATTGCCAATACGACAAAGGCGGATTTTACCCAGATTAATGCGACTTGTGCCGGTAAAAAGGATATGGAGGCGGTTGTTGAAGCCGCAAAGCAAAATCTTGGCATGTACGGTAAAAAGACGATTTTATTTATCGACGAGATTCACCGCTTCAATAAGAGTCAGCAGGATTATTTACTGCCTTTTGTCGAGGACGGCACAGTGATTTTAATTGGTGCGACGACGGAGAATCCGTATTTTGAAGTCAATTCGGCGTTGATTTCCCGTTCTGTTGTATTTCAGCTTAACCCCTTGACAGCAGATGATATTAAAATTCTGCTTAAAAAAGCGGTTTATGATATGCAAAAGGGCATGGGGGCTTATAAGGCTCAGATTGATGAGGATGCTCTTTTGTTTCTTGCGGATGTGAGCAACGGGGATGCAAGAAAGGCGCTCAATGCCGTAGAGCTTGCCGTTTTGACGACCGAGCGAAGTGATGACGGAATAATCCATATTACAACGGAGGTGGCTTCTGAGTGCATCCAAAAGCGCGTGATTAAATATGATAAAGACGGTGACAGTCATTATGATACAATTTCGGCATTTATTAAAAGTATGCGGGGTTCAGATGCGGATGCAGCCCTTTATTATCTTGCGCGGATGCTTTATGCCGGAGAGGATGTGGCTTTTATTGCCAGAAGAATTATGATTTGCGCGGCGGAGGATGTGGGCAATGCCGACCCGCAGGCGCTTTGTGTGGCTGTGGCGGCAGCACAGGCCGTCGAGCGCCTCGGAATGCCGGAGGCGCGCATTGTGCTTGCACAGGCTGTGACCTATGTTGCCTGTGCGCCAAAAAGCAATGCGGCGTATCTCGGGATTGATAAGGCTTTAGAGGTTGTGCGCACAACAAAAACGGCGCCGATTCCGCCTTATTTGCAGGATGCCCATTATAAGGGGGCGTCAAAGCTTGGACACGGTATCGGTTATCAATATGCACATGATTATAAAAATCATTATGTCAACCAGCAATATTTGCCGGATGCGTTAAAAGATACAGTTTTTTATGACATCGGTGATTTGGGCTATGAGGCGAAGATGAAAGCATTTTTGCATAAAATCAAAGAGGAAGCCGAGGATTAGGTGATACAGATGGAGTTATATATTTTCAGACATGGAAAAACCGTGTGGAACGCGGTAGGAAAAATACAGGGAAGTACAGATATTGAGCTGACCGACGAGGGGCGTCAGATGGCTGTGGAGACGGCAGAAAATATTAAGGATATTCACTTTGATGCGATTTATTCAAGTCCGTTAAAGCGCGCCTATGAGACTGCCTGTCTTTTAAAGGGCAGCCGGCCGCTTGAGGTGATTAAAGATGACAGACTTCGGGAGTTGAATTTCGGAGTGCTTGAGGGAACAAATTTTATGAATATACGCGAGGGCGGCAGCGACAGCCGCTACAGTGTGTTTTTTACACGGCCCGACCTTTATGAGCGGCCGGAAAATGGTGAGTCTTTAGAGGAATTATGCGCGCGCGGAAAAGATTTTTTAGAAATGCTTAAAAGTAAGCATGATGATACTGCGCGAGTGATGATTGTGGCTCACGGTGCGATGAACAAGGCGCTTCTTAAAAATATACGCGGACTTGAGATGAAGGACTTGTGGTACGGGCGTCTTCAGCAAAATTGTGCTGCGACAATTGTGCGTCTCAATGGCGACGAGAGCTTTGAGCTTATTGATGAAAGCAGAATATTTTATCAGGTATGAGGTGATGGCGATGAATGAGGCAAAACGAATGATTATCATTTCGCTGGATGCTGTGGGTGGTATGGATGAAGCTTATTTGAGGACACTGCCGAATTTCAGGGCTTTTATGGACGGGGCAGCCATATGCAATAACGTCAAAAGTGTCTATCCGAGTATTACCTATCCGGCGCATACGTCGATTGTAACCGGACGTTACCCCCAAAATCACGGGGTTATCAATAATACATTTTTACAGCCAAACAGGGAGTCACCGGACTGGTACTGGCAGCGCAGCTATATTCAAGGCACAACACTTTATGACGAGGCCGTAAAAAATGGGATGAAGGTCGCAGCGCTTTTGTGGCCTGTGACGGCAAAAGCGCGTATTCAATATAATTTGCCGGAAATATTTGCAAACAGGCCGTGGACAAATCAGATTATGACATCCATGTTTAACGGCACAGTTTCTTATCAGGCACTGCTCAATGGAAAGTTTGGTCATTTAAGAGACGGGAAACGGCAGCCTCAGCTGGATAATTTTGTGCATGAAAGTCTTTTATTTACATTAGAGCGGTACAGACCGGATTTGACGCTTGTGCATTTTACGGATGTAGATACAAATCGTCATTTACATGGTGTTAATTCAAAAGAAGCTTATGAAGCAATGGCAAGGCATGATAAGCGGCTTGGAGAAATCTTTGAGCTGTTGAAAAGATGCCATATGGATGAGGATACGAATATTGTGATTCTCGGCGACCATTACCAGAAGAATGTCGAAAAAATTATTTACTTAAATCATATTTTTGTAAATCACGGATATCTGACGGTTGAAAATGAAAAAATTACAGATTGGAAGGCAATCTGCAAAAACTGTGACGGCAGTGCTTATATTTATCTTAAAAAGGGCTTCGGTTATCTTCATGATGAGATTTATGAGCTGCTTAAAGATATCAGTGCTAAGGAGGACAGCGGCATCGAGCATGTGTATACACATACGGAGGCTGTGCAAAAAGGCGCTGACAGACAGTGTGCGCTTATGGTTGAAGCAAAGGATGGCTGTTATTTCCTTGATTCATGGCGGGTGTTCAGTGAAAATGTCCAGGCGGAAAGCGATGATATACGACCGGAAGGACTTCGTGCGGTTCATGGCTATGACCCCGAAAAAGAAGATTATGCGACGATTTTTATGGCAAAGGGGCCGGATATACGGCCGGAGGTGCGCATTGAAAAAATGCGGCTCATTGATGAGGGACCTACGCTTGCAAAACTTCTTAAAGTAGACCTCGGGGCGGTGGACGGACAGGTTATCGAAGAAATACTTGCATAGCACAAAATAAAAAGTGCAAAGGGAGGTACTTTTATGTTAAAGAATGTTTCAAAGAAGGAATTGAGCTGGATTTTTTATGATTGGGCCAATTCGGCGTACACAATGGTCGTGACATCAACGATTATGAGCCTTTATTTTTTAAGCTCGGCAACGGCGGCACTTGAAGGTCAGGTAGAAAATCCTGCGGTGACGGCAAATGCCTACTGGGGCTTTGGAAACTCGGTGGCGACGATTGTGATTGTTATTTTGTCACCGATTTTGGGAACGCTGGCGGACTATAAAGGGAAGAAAAAACGGTATTTTAACTTTTTCCTTGCCACCGGTCTTATATTTACTTTAATTTTAGCCTTTGTGCCAAGTCACTGGTGGCTGGCGCTGCTTGTCGTTTTTGTGCTTACGGCTATCGGTTATACAGGCGCCAACATATTTTATGATGCGTTTTTGGTGGATGTCAGCGAGGATAAGGATATGGACAGAATATCCAGTCTCGGGTATGCGCTCGGCTATATCGGAAGTACAATTCCGTTCATTACTTGTATGGTTATTGTTGTGTTGGCAACAGTGGGCATCGTACCGTTTTCTGTAGAAACCGCCTACAAGATTTCTTTTGTGATTACAGTAATTTGGTGGGCAGCTTTTAGTATACCGATTATTAAAAATGTGCATCAGCGCTATGGTATTGACCCTGAGCCGCACTATATTCGAAAGAGTTTTGCAAGAATTGCCCATACGTTAAAAGAAATCAGACAGCACAAGGCGATTTTCATTTTCCTGTTGGCTTATTTTTGCTATATCGACGGTGTGGATACAATTATAAAAATGGCGACAGCTTACGGTAGTACAATTGGTATCGGAAGTATTATGCTGTTAATTATTCTCCTTGTAACCCAGTTTGTCGCTTTTCCGTTTGCTATTATTTACGGTAAGGCCGCAGAAAAATTCGGAACAAGAAGAACACTTTACTTTGGTATTCTTACCTATTGTGTGATTTGTGTTGTGGCATTTTTCATGTCGCCGGACAAGGATGAGAAAACATTGACAATTATGTTTTGGGTACTTGCGATGCTCGTCGGCACGGCACAGGGCGGCATTCAGGCATTGAGCCGTTCATATTTTGGCAAGCTCATTCCGAAAGATAAGGCCAATGAGTTTTTCGGCTTTTATAATATCCTTGGAAAGTTTGCAGCCATCATAGGTCCGGTCTTATTTGGCGCTATCTCTATGGCTACGGGCAAAGCAAATTACGGTGTTGCAAGTATTATTATTCTTTTCATTGCCGGGGCAATTATATTTAAGTTTGTGCCGGATACAGAAAAATAGGGAAGATTATTGACTTTTTATCGCGAAAAGCGTATCATTCATTAATGAGACTTAGTTTCAATAAGAGAATGAAAGGCGGTGTGCGATGAAAAGTCAATTTTTTTTGCCGGCTGCAGCTCTGTCGATGGGCATTGTGTCCGCGTGTCTGTTTTCGGGATGCGGTATACAGGAGGGTACAGACGATGGGCGGCCGGATATTATATGCACTTTATTTCCGCAATATGATTTTGCAAGACAGATTTACGGCGAACAGGTCGATGTGACAATGCTTTTGAAGCCGGGCATGGAGAGTCATATGTATGACCCGACACCGGAGGATATGAAAAAGATATCCGAGGCAGATGCCTTTATATATACAGGTGCGGAGATGGAACCGTGGGCTGCAGAAATTATTGAAGGTTTGGATGATTCGGTAAAGGTTGTTGATTTGTCAGAGTATGTGACACTTGAGATGGAAGATGAGCAGCATGAGCATGAAGAAGGCATTTTTGAGGGCCATCACCATCACAGCTACGACCCGCATTACTGGCTTGATTTATCTAATGCGGCTGCAATGGCCGAGGCAGTTGCAGGCCTTGCAGATACATTGAATATAGAAGATACGGCGGCAGTGGAGAAAAACTGTGAGGATTATGTAAACCGTATTGAGGCTTTGGATGCGCAGTTTTTTGAAACGGTGGACGCTGCAAAACAAAAGGACGTGGTATTTGCCGGACGATTTGCTTATGGCTACTTTATTCATCGCTATGGGCTGAATTATGAGACTGTATATAAAACTTGTTCAGCAGAATCCGACCCAAGTGTAGGCGATATGGTGAGGGTGATTGATTATATCCGTGAACATCATACGAAGGTGGTGTTTTATGAGGAGTTATCCTCAGCAAGAGCCGCCCATACGATTGCAGAGGATACCGGTGTGCGGATGATGGAGTTTTCAACGGCACATAATGTATCTAAGAAAGACTTTGATGATGGGATTACATTTATTGATGTTATGGAAAGAAATTTAAGTGCTCTAAAAGAAGCACTTTTGTAATGACGCGGAGGCAGGAGTATGGGAAAAGAGATTTTAAAATTAAGCGAAGTTTCAATTGCTTATGACAATGAAAAAAGATTTGCGGCCTGCGATGTCAGCTTTGGCATTAGCGAGGGCGAATATGTATGTCTGATTGGAAGCAACGGTTCAGGCAAGAGTACACTGATGAAGGCGATTGTCGGCCTTGTTCCTGTAACAAAGGGAAAAATTGCAATGAATATTTCCCCGGAGGAATATGCTTATATGGCGCAGACGACAATGATTGACAGGCAGTTTCCGGCAACCGTTTGGGAAGTTGTTTTGTCGGGCACACAAAAGAGAAGTATGCGGCTGCCTTTTTACACAAAGCAGGATAAACAAAAAGCGTTTGATGCGATGGAAACGTTTGAAATTTCATCTATGAAGGATAAGCGTATCGGTGACCTTTCAGGCGGTCAGCTTCAAAGGGTGCTGCTTGCGAGGGCGTTTTGCCGAAATCCAAAGCTGCTTATTCTTGACGAGCCGTGTGCGGGACTTGACCCAGTCATTACCGAAGAATTTTATAAGCTGCTTAAACGATATAATGAGAAAAGCCATGTGACGATACTTATGGCCTCCCATGATATGGAACAGGTAGAAACCTATGCGTCAAGAGTGATTATCATGAATCAGACAATGGAGTTTGACGGCTCGGTTACACAGTGGCACAATCAATATCACGTGGCGTGCGGAAAGGAGGATTATCATCATGCAGTCGCTGATTAATATTTTTTCATATCCTTTTATTCAGAGGGCGTTAATTGTCGGTATATTAATTTCTTTATGTGCCGCGCTGCTCGGTGTGATTCTTGTTTTAAAAAGGTATTCGCTCATCGGCCACGGGCTTGGGGATGTGGGTTTTGCCTCAACCTCCCTTGCGGTTGCTCTTGGTTTGCCGATATTATCCGTATCAATTCCTGTTGTCATTATCGCGGCGTGTCTGATTATGTTTTACAGTCAGAAAACAAAATCCGGCGGTGATGTGACAATCGGTATTGTGGCAACAGGCGCGCTGTCTCTCGGCGTCATTATCACGGCGCTTTCCGGCGGCTTTAATGTAGATGTCAGTGATTATATGTTTGGCAGTATTCTTGCCATGAGCGACACGGATGTGGTGATGAGCCTTATTTTGTCGGCTATTATTATTGTGATGTATGTGCTTTTTTATAACAGGCTCTTTTTAATTACGTGTGATGAAACATTTGCAAAAACAAGCGGAATCAATGTCAGCTTCTATCAGTTTCTCATTGCGCTTTTAACCGCCTTGACAGTTGTGCTCGGAATGCGGATGATGGGAAGCCTGCTGATTTCCAGTCTGATTATTTTCCCGGCTGTAACTGCCAAAAAACTTGTGAATAGTTTTAAAAGAGTTGTCCTTTTGTCGGTGGTGTTTTCAATTATTTGTTATATTTTGGGCATTATAGCATCCTTCATATTTAATCTGCCGACGGGCGCAAGTATTGTCAGCGTCAATATTATCGTGCTGTGTATCGTTACATTCATCTCAAAGATTAAGAGATAGTTTAGAAATTTATAAATATTTTTAAAGATAGTCTGAGAAATGGGAAATCGGCTTGTATAAAAGGTTTTAATAGGCTATAATGGGCGTAATAGACAAAGAGCGGTTTTTTGTCTGCATAATAAAATACGATTGAAGGGAAGATAAAGGTGAAGTTAATAACTTTTGCAATTCCATGCTACAATTCAGAGGCATATATGCGCAAGTGCGTTGATTCCATACTCCCGGCCGGTGAGGAGGCCGAGATTATTATTGTTGATGACGGCTCATCAGACGGTACGGCAAAGATAGCCGATGAATATGCTGCGGCATATCCGACGATTGTCAAAGCCATTCATCAGGAGAACGGAGGTCACGGTGAGGCGGTTAATGCCGGTCTTAGGAATGCCACGGGAAGATATTATAAGGTCGTTGATTCGGATGACTGGTTAAATTATGATAGCCTGATGGAGGTTATGAGGACGCTTAAAGGTATTGTAGATGCCAGAAAGCGTGTCGATATGGTGATATGCAACTATGTCTATGAGCATGTGGAGGACAATAAGCAGCATGTGATTAAGTATGATAATGCGCTGCCTGAGCGTCAGATATTTGGCTGGAGTTCGGTCAGCAGATTCCGTCCTGACCAGAATCTTTTAATGCATTCTGTCATATACAGAACAAAGATACTCAAAGAGTGTCATTTAGAGCTGCCGAAGCATACATTTTATGTCGATAATTTATTTGTATATATTCCGCTGCCATATGTAAAGACACTGTATTATCTCAATACAGACCTTTACCGTTATTTTATTGGCCGTGAGGACCAGTCGGTCAATGAACAGGTGATGATTGGGCGAATTGACCAGCAGATTTTAGTCAATAAGATTATGGTCGATGCCTACAGTCTTCCGAAGGATGTTCAGAATAAGAAGCTTGCCCGTTACATGCTCAGTTATCTTGCGATGATTTGCTGCGTGACATCGGTGATGCTTATTCTTGGCGGCACTGATGAGCATACTCAAAAGCGCAGAGAATTTTGGGAGAGCTTTAAGCGCAATGATTTAAAGATGTACCGCCGTATTCGGTGGGGACTTAGAGGACAAATCAGCAATCCGATTGGTCCTGTGTCAAAAAAGACAGTTGTGAAGGCATACAGAATTGCACAGAAAATATTTAAGTTTAATTAAAGAAAAAAGCAAAAGAAGAAGCAGTACTTTTCTGCTTCTTCTTTTGCTTTATCTTAGCTGTAAATGGTTACAGCAATTATTTCTGACTGTTTCTGTGTTTCTCAATTAATTTGTCAATCTTTTCATATGGGTCAAGTAATTCGCTGATTGAATGGTCGTGGTTGATAGAATCAATGAGCAGAGCGATATACTTGCTTAAATCAACGCTGACATAGTAAGGACGCTTTAATAATTCCGGAGTCTGGTAGATAACATTTGTTGTTAATACCTTGGAAATTAAGCCTTCCTCGTAATAGCGGTCAAACTCAGCGAGACCGTTTGTGAAAAGACCGAAAGTAGAAGCAACGAATACACGTCTTGCTTTACGTTTCTTTAATTCTTTGGCAACATCCAGCATACTTTCGCCGGAGGAAATCATATCATCGATGATGAATACGTCTTTGCCTTCAACAGAAGCGCCAAGGAATTCATGAGCGACAATCGGGTTGCGGCCATTGACAACGGTTGTGTAGTCGCGGCGTTTGTAGAACATACCGACATCAACACCGAGAACGTTGGCATAATATACGGCACGACCCATAGCGCCTTCATCAGGGCTGATAATCATCAGGTGGTCGTTGTCAAGCTGGATATCAGGTACATTTTTGCAAAGTGCTTTTAAAAACTGATAAGCCGGCTGAATATTATCGAAACCGCTTAAAGGAATAGCGTTCTGGACACGAGGGTCATGTGCGTCGAAAGTAAGAATATTTTCAACACCCATATCGTGAAGCTCTTTTAAAGCTAAAGCGCAGTCTAAGGATTCACGCTTAGAACGCTTGTGCTGGCGGCTTTCATAAAGGAACGGCATAATGACGTTAATACGTCTTGCTTTTCCTGTAGCTGCTGAAATAATACGTTTTAAATCATTGAAATGGTCATCCGGTGACATTCTGTTTTCGTAGCCGCAGAGAGAGTACTTAATATTATAGTTTGTAACATCAACTAATAAATAAAGGTCTTTACCGCGGACAGATTCGTTGATGACACCTTTAGCTTCGCCGCTACCAAATCTAGGGCATTTTGCGTTGATTAAATAGTTTTCTTTCTGGTAGCCTGTAAAGTGCAGTGAGTTCATGTGCTCGCCTTCACGCTTTGTACGCCAGTTGACAATATAGTCATTGACCTTTTTTCCTAATTCACTGCAGCTTTCCAGTGCAACAATTCCCAGCTCACCTACCGGGATACTTTTAGTAAAGTTATCATTCTGACTCATGATTTACCTCCGTATATGCATGTGCATAATCTATAATCTCATCACCATTGTAAACAATTTGACAAAAAATGACAAGGGTTTAAACTGCTATTTTCTGAAATACACAAAAAATGTAAAATTTTTGTAAAAATTTTTATGAAATTGCCTTTTTAATTCTTATATCGTCACCAATAATCAAAGTAACCTGATAATTGCTTACGAGTCTTGAAAATATACGCTCGCTGTATGTCGCCTGCAGGTCATCCAGAGACAGATTCGTGGAAATAATTGTAGACTTCTTTTGCAGCAGCCGGCTGTTTAGGCAGGAAAAAAGCCGGGAGGCCGTAAAGAAGTTGTTCATCTCCGTGCCTAAATCGTCGATGATTAAAAGGTCGCACTCCTTGATGTATTCCGGCATTTCATCGACAGCCTCGCTGTCCTCATCACGGCCGAAGGTGTGCTTTTCAAGTACCTCGACAAGCTGTGGGGCAGACAGATAGATGACTGTGTGGGCTGTGTCGAGAAGCTCTTTGGCGATACAATTGGAAAGAAAGGTTTTTCCGACACCGGTATGACCGTAAAACAGAAGATTGCCGCCAAGTGTATCAAAGTGCTTAATAAAGCGCATACATGTTTTGAGCACTGAGGCCATATTTTCACGGGGGCTGATGCCAAGACGCGAATCCTTAACATCAGAATAGTAGTTGATATCAAAAATATCAAAATTTTCCTCGTTTAGTCTGTCCATAATATTTGACTGGGCATAGACAAGGTCAACAACGGCCTGCTTAAAGCAGTGGCATTTTTCATCACCGATGAAACCGGTATCCTTACAGTCGGGACAGCGGTATGACGGTTCAAGATAATCTGCGGGATAACCGGCAGCAGTGAGCAGGGCTGCTTTTTTGGCCTCAAGTGCTTTAAGCTCACGGTGCAGTGTGTCAGGATTGATACTTTGACCTGAAATCTTGGCTCGGGCAAAATTTCCGGCAGTTTCCGCAATCATCTCGTCGAGACGGGAAAATCCGGGAACCTGTGCGTAAACCTCCTGACGGTGCTGCTGTACCTTGGCGGCGGCAGACTGACGGGCTAAATCATATTGACGCATAATAAGGTTATACTGTGAATTTTTCAGTGCCATGAGATACTCCTTTCATTAGTGTTTCTGAAGCTTTTTAGCGAGCTTTTGCTCAAGTTCATTGTAATTGTAAACGCGCTGGTCGAAATTGCCGAAACGGCTGCCATAGCGGCGCACACCGTCTTTTTGTCCGTTTTCCTTTGAAGTATCGGTTTTTTTTGCATCCGAATACTTTGATGTATTTCTTTTAGAGGCTTCATAGGCGGCATCGAGCGCTTTGACATCGTCTATATTCGTGACCTTCTTATTCTTCCAGTTTTTCAGGATTTTATCAGTATATTCAAAGCTTGGATTGTGAGTGGCAAGCATCGTCCGGCTGCAGGCCTCTAAAATCAGAGGCATCGGAAAACAATAGTCCTCATGCCAGCGTTTGATAAAGGTGATTTCGCCCTCGGTCGGCGCACGCCCTGTAATTCCGAAAGCCTTCAAAACAGCATAGTAAGTTTTGTTGTATGTACTGCTTTCATTTTTTGCTTCAGAAACCGTTTTAATACCCTTTTCCGCCCACGATATGGCGACACGCTCAATATAATGGATGCTGTGGTGATTGTTGGAAACGCAGTATTCAAAAAGATATTCGATTAAGTCAATAGAAAAACCAAGTTTTTCATGGAAAAATACAATCGTATTGGTGTCGGTCTGGCTCAGCGGCCGTCCGAGATATTGCTGAATGACGAAAAATAACTTGTCGCCGTCATTTTGTGTACTGAAATTAAGAATTTCATTCATCGTATAAGCGGGCTTTGTAAAATCACGGGCCTCGGCGGCAGCAGCCTGATGGGAGGCTTTTGCGGTTTGGGTGCGCGCGGCCGTATTGATATCGCGCATAATAATTTCTTCAATGCAATTACCGGCGGTATCGGTAATCAGGGCAATGAGACCTTCGCTTTGCCAATACTTCAAGGCGCGTGTAATATCGCCTTCTGTGAGTCCAAGCGTGTCTGCCATTGCGGTTACTGAAAGCTTTGCGTCGGCGCTGTTTTGCCATCGGTAGAGATACAGGTAAACGCGTAGGAAGTCACCGTTGGCTCTTGGCATGTATGTATCGAAAAAAATGTTGGGAATAGATGTCACAGCCGATACGGGTGTGGCATGAAGCTTTAATACCATAAAATATCTCCCCTCAAAATCATGAATAAGCACTATTTTTTATCATGCTTATTATAGCACGAATCGCAAAAATTGAGAATAGCCACAATCTGTCAGTCGTTATAAGGAGAGTGAATGTGGAAAATGTGGATAATGTGGATAAAAAGTGGACATAATTGAGAGACAAAGATTATGAAAGTTGAAAAAACAGTATTTATATCGCATAAACTCAGTATATGTCGAAAAAGCGAAGAACATATTATGTAAATAAAAATATCCACAATGTTTATACACAAAAACCGTGTATAAACTTGTGGATATTGTGGATAACTATTTTGAAAGTAGATTTTCTCCAATGTTTACAACATCTCCGGCACCCATAGTTATCAACAAATCGCCGTGGGTACATTTTTCGGATAAAAATTTTTCAATTTCTTCAAAAGACGGAAAATAGTAAACAGGCACACCCTTTTTTTCAATGAGCTTTTGGATGTCTGTCGAATGAATATCACCCGGGTCGTTTTCCCTTGCTGCAAAAATATCTGCCAGCACAACCTTGTCTGCAAGGGAGAGTGCTTCTGCAAATTCGTGCAGGAAAGCCTTCGTTCTTGTGTAAGTATGCGGCTGGAAGACACACCAGATGTCTTTGTGCGGATAATTTTTAGCGGCAGTTAATGTCGCGGCAATTTCCGTCGGATGATGAGCATAGTCATCAATTACGGTGACACCGTTAAATTCACCTTTATATTCGAAACGTCTGTCTGTCCCATCAAAGGCTTTAAGGCCGGATTTAACAGCTTCAAAAGGAAGTTGAAGAGCCTCAGCAGTGGCAACAGCGGAGAGTGCATTGGATACGTTGTGAAGCCCTGTTACACTCAGCTCAATATGGTCAATAAAAGAGTCGTTGTGATAGAGATCAAAGCGACCGGCGCCGAGCTCATTAAACGTAATGTTTTTTGCATGGTATTCAAAGCAGTCTTCCAAACCGTAAGTGATGACGCGGCATTTAAGATTTTCGGTAATCTCGTTGATATTGTCGATTTCGCCATTGATGATTAATGTGCCGTCATCAGGAAGCTTTTCGGCGAAAGCCTTAAAGGAGTGACGGATGTCGTCAATGTCCTTAAAGAAATCCAGATGGTCTTCTTCTATATTTAATATCACTTCAATTTTTGGATTAAACTTTAAGAAGCTGTTTGTATACTCACAGGCTTCTGTGATGAAGTTTTCTGAGCGGCCGATACGAATATTGCCGTGAATGGCTTTTAAAATACCTCCGACGGAAATTGTCGGGTCGGTTTTTGCCTGTAAAAAAATATGTGTCAGCATAGAAGTTGTCGTTGTCTTACCGTGAGTGCCGGCAACAGCGACGGAGTTTTTGTAGTGGGACATCATTTGGCCGAGCAGCTCAGCACGGTCAAGCATCGGTATGCCTTTTCTTACGGCCTCTGCAAATTCGGGATTATCGGGATGAATAGCTGCGGTATAAACAACAGCATCAATGTCATCGGTAATATTTTGTGCACACTGGCCATAGGCAATATGTACGCCCTTGGCTTCGAGATGCTTTGTAATTGCTGACGGCGCGCGGTCAGAGCCGCAGATTGTAAAACCTCTGTCCAAAAGAATTTCGGCAAGGCCACTCATACTGATACCGCCAATACCCATAAAATGAATTTTTTCCGGTATATTAAAATTAATATGGTACATAAATGAACACATCCTATCTAAGTTATTGGGGAATACAAAAACCCATCATTATTATAAACTCAGTCGAGGGTAAAAGTAAAGATTTTATTAAAAATCCCCAAGAAAGTTTGGATTTCATGCCTGTTTTGTACGGCAGTTCGTATGACAAAAAATCCCAAAAATGGAAAAATAGATAAAAACAGAATGTGAAATTTGTGCAAAATTGTCGAAAAAACTTTTAAAACCTCAAAAAAGAAATATTGAATATAGATAAAAAAAGTATAAAAATACAAGAATAATTGGTAAAAAGTGTTCACATTTTCGGTGAATGGTGCTATAATATATGACATAAACTAATTAAACAACAAGAGGTGGTAACGTGATTAAGAAGGAAATGATAGCCATGCTTTTAGCTGGCGGGCAGGGAAGCAGACTTGGTGTGTTAACAGCTAATGTTGCCAAACCGGCAGTGTCCTTTGGCGGCAAGTATCGTATTATCGACTTTCCGCTGAGTAACTGTATCAATTCAGGTGTTGATACGGTTGGTGTACTGACACAGTACAGACATCTTAGATTGAATACCCATATTGGTATTGGTATTCCTTGGGACTTAGACAAGAATTATGGCGGTGTAACATTGCTTCCGCCGTATGAAAAGAAAGAAAATTCAGACTGGTATACAGGTACAGCAAATGCTATTTACCAGAATATTGAGTACATAGAGGCTCATAATCCTGAATATGTTTTGATTCTTGGTGGGGACCATATTTATAAGATGGATTATGAAGTAATGCTTGACTTCCATAAAGCAAAGGATGCGGATGTTACAATCGCATGTATGCCTGTGCCATGGGAAGACGCAAGCCGTTTTGGTGTTGTTATCTGTGACGACAACAGTAATGTGCAGGAATTTGAGGAGAAACCTGAGCATCCTCATTCAAATCTTGCTTCAATGGGTATTTACATTTTCAAATGGTCAGTGCTCAGAGAAGCGTTGCTTACATTAAAAGACCAGCCGGGCTGTGACTTTGGTAAGCATGTTATTCCATATATTCATGAGAAGAATCATAAAGCTTACGTCTATGAGTTTAACGGATACTGGAAGGATGTCGGAACTTTGGGAGCATATTGGGAGTCTAATATGGAGTTAATTGATATCATTCCTGAGTTTAACTTATATGAAGAATTTTGGAAGATTTATACAAACAGTGATGAGACAGCACCTCAGTATTTTGGAGAAAATTCAAAGGTAGAGCGCTGTATTATCGGTGAAGGCTCAGAAATCTACGGTGAGGTTGTCAACAGTGTTATCGGTTCCGGTGTTACAATCGGTGAAGGTACGGTTGTCAGAGACTCTATCATTATGACAGGCAGCGAGATTGGCGAAAATTGTACAATTGATAGAGCAATTATCGCTGAAAATATTAAAGTCGGCAACAATGTCAAGATGGGTGTCGGCGAATATGCAGAAAATCTTGTAAATCCAAAGGTTTATGCATTTGATTTAGTAACAATTTCCGAAGGCTCAGTCATTCCGGACGATGTATCTATCGGAAAGAATACCGCGATTGTCGGAGAGACAACAAAAGAAGATTATCCTGACGGATTACTTGAAAGCGGACATTGTATAGTTAAGGCAGGTGAATTGTAATGAGAGCGATTGGTATTATTTTAGCAGGCGGAAATAACAATAGGATGCAGGAGTTATCCAAAAAACGTGCAGTAGCGGCAATGCCGGTTGCGGGAAGCTACAGAGCCATTGACTTTGCTTTAAGCAATATGTCAAATTCACATGTGAAGAAAGTGGCTGTGCTTACACAGTACAATTCAAAGTCCTTAAATCAGCATATGAACTCATCAAAATGGTGGGATTTCGGAAGAAAACAGGGTGGACTTTATGTACTTACACCATCCATCACATCAGATAACAGTTTTTGGTACAGAGGTACAGCAGATGCAATCTGGCAGAACCTTGATTTCCTTAAAAACAGCCATGAGCCTTATGTAATTATTGCTTCAGGCGACGGCGTTTACAAGATGGATTACACAAAGGTTTTAGAGTACCATATTGAAAAAAAAGCAGACATCACGGTTGTTTATACAGAGCTGACAGCCGATGAGGATGATTTAACAAGATTCGGTATCCTTAAAATGGATGATACAGGCCGTGTCCTTGATTTTGAGGAAAAACCGCTTGTTGCGAAGGAAAACTGTGTATCCACAGGCGTTTATGTTATCAGAAGACGTCATTTGATTGATTTAATTGAAAAATGTAATGAAGAAAACCGTTATGATTTTGTTCAGGATATCCTTGTAAGATATAAAGAGCAGAAGAAGATTTACGGTTATAAGATGGAAGGCTACTGGAGAAACATTGCGACTGTAGATTCTTACTTTAAGACAAATATGGATTTCTTAAAGAAAGATGTCAGAAACTATTTCTTCAAAGACTATCCGAATATTTTAACAAAGGTTGCAGATTTGCCTCCGGCAAAATATAATCCGGGTGCATATATTAAGAACAGTCTTGTTTCCAGCGGATGTATCATCAACGGACGCGTGGAGAACTCTATTCTGTTTAAGAAAGTCTATGTGGGAAGTAACTGTGTGATTAAGAACTCGATTATTCTTAACGATGTTTATATCGGAGATAATACAGTGATTGAAAACTGTATTGTTGAAAGCCGTGATACAATCAGAGCAAACACATCTTACATTGGCAAGGAAGACGATGTGAAGATTGTTGTGGAAGCAAACGAGAGATATATTATTTGATGATTGCAGCGGCATGAGATGCGGAACAATCCGATAATCATGACTATTCGCAGACTTCTGTAAGCAGACAAAAAGAGAAGGGGGATTGCTTTATGCAGATAACAGACGTGAGAGTGAGAAAGGTAGCCAAAGAGGGCAAGATGAAAGCTGTTGTTTCAATTACTCTGGACAATGAATTTGTTGTTCATGATATTAAAGTAATTGAAGGGGAGAAAGGCTTATTTATCGCAATGCCGAGCCGTAAGGCTGCTGACGGTGAATACAGGGATATTGCCCATCCGATTAATTCCGAAACTCGTGATAAGATTCAGTCAATCATTCTCGAAAAGTACGAAATTGCTGTTATGGAAAGTGAAGCAGTAGAGGAATAACGGTCAGTGTATGAATAATGAGCCGCAATCTTTTGATTTATTTCAAAAGATTGCGGCTTTTATCTTGAAAAAAAATAAATTTTATGTCAAAATGTATGCAGATGTAATGAGACAACGATGAGGGAGGAAGACATATCATGGAAACAGGTGCAGTAAAAAAAGGATTTCGGCAAAAATTTATCGGAGATAAGGCTTTTTACAAAATGGTTCTTGCCATCGCGGTTCCAATTATGATTCAAAATGGGATTACCAATTTCGTAAGTTTGTTGGATAACATTATGATTGGGCAGGTCGGTACAGAGCAGATGTCGGGCGCTGCGATTGTAAACCAATTGATTTTTGTGTACAATTTATGTTTGTTTGGAGGCGTTTCCGGGGCGGGAATTTTTACAGCGCAATATTATGGACAAGGCAATCATGAAGGCATACGCCAAACGTTTCGATATAAATTTTGGCTTGGCGTCATTCTTACAGCAGCTACCGTGATTGTGTTTTTGACTATGGGCGATTCGCTTATCCATATTTATTTGCAGGGTGAAGGCACACCTCAGGAGGTGGCGGCAACTTTGCAGTATGGAAAGCAATATTTGTATATTATGCTGCTCGGTTTTGTGCCGTTTATGCTTGGACAGGTCTATTCAAGTACGCTTCGTGAGTGCGGAGAGACAGTGCTTCCGATGAAAGCGGGAGTTGCAGCCGTAATGATTAATCTTATTTTTAACTATATATTAATCTACGGAAAGTTTGGATTTCCGGCGCTTGGTGTTCAGGGTGCTGCCATTGCGACGGTGATTTCGAGATATGTTGAGGTGTTAATTATTGTAATTTGGACGCATCGGCATAAAGAAAAAAATCCTTTCGCAAAAGGCTTATATAAGACACTTAAAGTACCTGGGCGTCTGGCATGGAAAATATTTGTCAAGGGAACACCGCTTTTATTAAATGAAGCCTTATGGGCCACCGGTGTTGCGATGCTTGTGCAGTGCTATTCGGTGCGCGGTTTAAATGTTGTTGCGGGACTTAACATTTCAAATACAATTAACAATGTGTTCAATATTGTATTTATTGCGCTGGGCGACTCGGTAGCTATTGTTGTCGGGCAGCTCTTAGGTCTCGGAGATATGAAAAAAGCAAGAGATACCGACAATAAGATGATTACATTTTCTGTTTTTTGTTGTCTTGGTGTTGCCGTTGTATTGTTTGTAATGGCGCCGTTGTTTCCGGAGTTGTACAATACGAATGCAGAGGCGAAGTCATTGGCAAAATACTTTATTATGATTACAGCGGCCTTTATGCCGAATAACGCCTTCCTTCATGCGGCCTATTTTACGCTGCGTTCGGGAGGCAAGACAATTATTACATTTTTATTTGACAGTGTGTTTATGTGGGTAGGCAGTGTTGTGATTGCTTTTGTGTTAAGCCGATATACGGCACTTCCGGTTGTTGCTATCTTTGCACTTGTGCAGGCAGCGGATTTAATTAAATCGGCGATTGGATTTATTCTTGTGAAAAAGGGCATATGGCTTCAGAATCTCGTTGTCAATGAATAGTTGTAAAAAAATGACCTCCGGCTAATGCCGGAGGCCATTTTTTGAAAGAAGATGTTCAATGAGAAAATTAAAAGCTTATTCTTTTGTTCTTCGTCTAATGATAAGAACAATGGCAACGACTGCAATCAGTGAGACGCCTGCGATGATGCCAAATAATAGAAGCGGGCTTTCGTCACCGGTTTTCGGTGAATCCAGTTTTCCGATTTTTTCAAATACAGCATGGATTGTATGATTGGCATTAACCTTTTCAAAAGTGTATTTTAAGTCCTTTGCTGAAACCTCTTTGCCGTCAACTAAAACTTTAACAAGCTTATAATCTTTGTCAGGAATCATCTTAATTGTGTAATTTTTAGCTTGAAGTACGGTTAATGTGCCTGTCGGAGAGAGCTTTCCTCCTGCCGTAGAGGTTGCCTTAATCGTAAACTCTTTGGCAATAACCTTGAAAGAAACGGAAAGTGTTGCTTCTTTGTTTTCACTTACCCAGCCTTTATCCGTGTAGCTTTCAAGTCCGAAAATTACATTGAGTTTATAAGTTCCGGCGTCTGTAATTGTGAAGTCTGTTTTGTAAGCATTGTCCTTAAAAATACCTTCGGATTTGCCGCCCCAGTTCCAGCGAAGCGGTCTGTAACGGCTGTCACCGATGGACGGTGATGCGATATTTAAGTTGCTGCTTGTTGCTTCTATGCTGAAATAAGTTCCGGCATCGTAGGTCTTGCCGTTTTCAATGCCGTTGACAGTGCCTGAAAAAGCAATAAAGGTTTTTGCTTTTAATGGCTCACTGATAAGGCTTTCCATAGATACTTTTGAATCGTAAACAACTCTTGTGACAATTTCGTAAGCGGTATTTGGAGTTAATCCGCTAAACTCACCGCTTGACTGCCACTTATCTGAACCCTTGAGTGAATATTCCTGATTGGCTTCAGCCTTAACCTTTAAAGAGGTCTCGGTACGGCTTTCGAGCACCGGTGCGGCAGGTGCAGCAGCAGCGGATTTTAATGTATGAACTTTAAGTGGTTTAGAGAAATCGCTTTGAGCATATTCTTTATCACCGTAAGTGCCGGCTTTAATTCTGATTTTAATTTCATAATCTGTATCCGGTGTTAATTCCTTGAATACCGGTTCGGAGGTAAATATTTTGCTGTCGATTGTGTATTCATAGGTATAATTTTTATCTGCATTTTCAGGAAGTGCCGCTGTAATAGCTGTATCTGTAAGGGTTACAAGTACAGGCGCCTGAGGGGTTGGGGCCTTTTCAGGAGTCTTAGGCGGCTCGTTCTGCTCAGGGGCGTCCGTCTCCTTAGGGGATTCAGTCTGCTCAGGGGCGTCCGTCTCATTAAGCGGCTCGTTCTGCTCAGGGGCATCAGTTTCCTTAGGGGACTCAGTCTGCTCAGGGGCATCTGTCTCTTTAGGGGATTCAGTCTGCTCAGGGGCGTCCGTTTCCTTAGGGGACTCAGTCTGCTCAGGGGCATCTGTTTCCTTAGGGGACTCAGTCTGCTCAGGGGCGTCTGTCTCCTTAGGGGACTCAGTCTGCTCAGGGGCATCTGTCTCTTTAGGGGCATCGGTCTGCTCAGGGGCATCTGTTTCCTTAGGCGGTTCGGCTGCAATTGTCTTGTAGGCTTGTATGTCGGAGTCGAGAACCTCATCAGTGTCGAGAGCTCTACGTGCAAATGTGTATTCTGTATCAGCTGCCAGCTTGGAGAAGGTTACAGTATGTTCTTCTGCCTGGTATTGCTCTTTAGAAGCCCATAACCATATATCCGCACCGTTGTCATCTTTGCTGCGGATGGCATATTCATAGCCATCTTCAGTGAGGAGAATAATGCTGTCTGTCAGCGCTGTCTTTAGCTCAGGCAGTTTTTTATCCTCCGGGAGTTCATTGGCAAAGGCTATCATCAATGAACAGGAGAAAACCATGATGGCGGTAAGCATCATTGATAAAAGTTTTAGTGCTTTGCGTTTCATAAAATCACCTCATTTCATAAAAGTCCGGAAAGAATTTAATTTTTTCCATCAACGCTATCATATGTTAATTGCATTGGGAGTATTCCTACTGTAAGTATAGCAAAAAGCGCTGATAATGTATATAGGAGAAAAGAAAAAGAAAGATAATTTAAGGGAAAAGTAAGAATTTACAGAAAACAGTAAACATAATATTGCGCAAAATACTCTTGTCCAAAAAAGGGTCATTGTGTATACTAAAAAGGTAAACCGTGGGTCCTTTGGAAACACGGGCAAAAGTTATGCAAAAATATAGTTGAAATAGAGAAAGGATGGTTAAAATGTTTGTCATTGCAGGACTTGGAAATCCGACAAAGACTTATGAAGGTACAAGACACAATGCCGGATTTTGCGTCATAGATAAAATTGCACAGGATTATAATATATCTGTAGATACAAAAAAACATAAGGCCTTGATTGGAAAGGGTGTTATTGAGGGTCAGAAGGTCATTTTAGCAAAGCCTTTGACATATATGAATCTCAGCGGTGAGAGTATCAGGGAAATCGCAGATTATTATAAGGTGGAGGCACAGGATATTCTGATTATTTTTGATGACATTAGTCTTGATGTAGGTCAGCTGCGCATTAGAAAAAAGGGCAGTGCCGGCGGACATAACGGAATTAAAAGTATTATCGCACATTTGGGCACAACAGAATTTCCGAGAATCAAGGTCGGTGTCGGCGAAAAGCCAAAGGGCTGGGATTTGGCTGATTATGTCCTTGGAAAATTTACAGGCGAGGATGCAAAACGTATTGATGAGGCGGCAGCAGCAGCGTCGGATGCTGTTAGGATAATGCTGACGGAGGATATCGATGCGGCTATGAATAAGTATAACGTCAAGAAAAAGGCGTAAAAGGAGTGGAAGTTATGCTAGCTTTAACAAATCCGATGAAACAGTTGGAAGATGTTCGTTTTATTCAGGCAGATATGAAAGCCGGCAGGCTTCCTGTGCTGGCGGACGGCTGTATTGATGCGGGGAAGGGACATTTTGTCCATATGCTGTCGGAGGATTATCCGTACAAAGTGATTGTTACAGGCAATGATGTCAGAGCAAAAGAGTTTTATGAGGATTATAAGTTTTATGACAGAAATACCATGCTCTATCCGGCAAAAGATGTCATATTTTACAGTGCGGATATTCACGGCAATTATATTGTGCGCCAACGTCTTTTGGTACTTCGCAGGCTTCTTGAAAAACAGCCGGTGACGGTCATTACGACCATTGACGGCTTGATGGACAGTGTCCTTGATTTGGAATTTATCCGTAAAAATACAGTTACTCTTGAGGCAGGGGAAATCTGCGACCTTGAAAAGCTTAAAAAGAAGCTTGTAAATATTGGTTTTGAGAGAGTCGGACAAGTCGAGGAACCGGGGCAGTTTGCAGTGCGGGGCGGTATTTTGGATGTTTATAATATGTCAGATGACTGTCCGTACCGTATAGAGTTTTTTGATGATGAAATTGATTCGATTCGAAGCTTTGATGCGGAAAGTCAGCGTTCCATCGAAAACTGCGATACGTTTATGATTTATCCGGCTTCGGAATTTGTGCTGACAGATGATGCTGTACGGGATGGTCTGCGCCGCATCAAGGCGGAGGCAAAAAAAACGATAAAAACATTCGAGGAAAATAAAAATATAGAGGCTGCGGGGCGGTTGGCACAGACTATCCGGGAATTGGAGGAAAATCTCCGGGAAGGCAGTGCCTATATAAATATTGATGCCTATATTCATTATTTTTATCCGAATACAATGTCGTTTATTGATTATTTTGACAATAAAGACAGCATCATTTTTTTGGACGAGCCTAACCGTCTTGAAGAAAAGGGCGAGGCTGTGGCTTATGAGTTTCGTGAGGGTATGACGGGGCGTCTTGAAAAAGGCTATATTCTTCCGGGGCAGATGCAGCTTTTGCATGATTTGAAGGTTATATGGCATAAACTTTCAAAGCTTAGGACAATTGTCATGGCAACACTTGCTCAAAAGTTTAAGATGCTGGACATTAAAAGCACGTACAGCTTTACAATGAAGTCAATCAGCTCATTTAACGGAAACTTCGAGATGCTTGTCAAGGCGCTTGATGTTTGGAAAAAAAATAAATATAAGATTATTTTGGTGTCCGGCTCGGAGACGCGTGCACAGCGTCTTGCAAAGGATTTACAATCCTTTGAGTTAAATGCATTTTATACGGCAGATAAAGACAGAATTGTCAATGAAGGTGAAATCATGGTCATTCACGGGGGGCTTCACAGAGGCTTTGAATACCCGCTGATTAAATTTGCTGTGATTGCGGAGACGGATATTTTTGGTGAGGAAAAGAAGAAAAAGCCGAGAAAGAAACGATATGACGGTCAGAAAATTCAAAGCTTTGCAGACCTTTCTATCGGCGATTATGTGGTTCATGAAAATCACGGCCTTGGCGTTTATAAAGGTATCGAGAAGATAGAAGTTGACAAGGTGGAAAAGGATTATATCAAGATTGAATATGCGGGCGGAGGCAACCTCTATGTGCTTGCGACACAGCTTGATTTAATTCAAAAATATGCCGGCGCCGATGCGAGAAAGCCAAAGCTGAATAAGCTTGGCGGGCAGGAATGGCATAAGACAAAAACGAGAGTCCGGGGCGCCGTAAAGGACTTGGCGGCGGATTTGATTAAGCTGTATGCTGCAAGACAGGCCGAGCAAGGCTATGCCTATTCGCCGGATACTGTGTGGCAAAGAGAGTTTGAAGAAATGTTTCCGTATACAGAGACAGATGACCAGCTGATGGCGATTGAGGCAGCCAAAAAGGACATGGAGAGCACGAAAATTATGGACAGGCTCGTTTGCGGAGACGTCGGTTACGGCAAAACGGAGGTGGCTATCCGTATTGCTTTTAAAGCCGTGCAGGACGGCAAACAGGTTGTCGTGCTTGTGCCGACAACGATTCTGGCGCAGCAGCATTATAATACCTTTGTCCAGCGTATGAAAGATTATCCGGTGACTGTTGGAATGTTGTCCAGATTCAGGACGCCAAAGCAGCAGTCAGAAACATTAAAAGGTCTTAAAAACGGTATGGTGGATATTGTCATAGGCACACACCGCGTCCTCTCAAAAGACGTGGAATTTAAAGATTTGGGACTTTTAATTGTCGATGAGGAACAGCGCTTTGGTGTGGCTCACAAAGAAAAAATCAAACAATTCCGAAAAAATGTTGATGTGCTGACACTGACGGCAACACCGATTCCGAGGACCCTTCATATGAGTCTGATTGGGATAAGAGATATGTGTGTGCTTGAGGAACCGCCGATGGACAGAATGCCGATTCAGACTTATGTTCTTGAATATAATGAGGAAATGATTCGTGAGGCCGTTTTAAGAGAGCTTGGGCGAAACGGACAGGTGTATTATGTTTTTAACCGCGTCAACGGCATTGCGGAAATGGCTTCAAAAATTGCAGAGCTTGTGCCTGATGCGTCAGTAGCTTTTGCTCATGGGCAGATGAGTGAACGTGAACTGGAAAAGATTATGTATCAATTTATTAACGGAGAAATTGACGTGCTTGTTTCGACAACAATTATAGAGACAGGACTTGATATTTCAAATGTAAACACAATGATTATTCATGATGCCGATAAAATGGGGCTTTCCCAGCTCTATCAGCTTCGCGGGCGTGTCGGACGTTCCAACAGGCTGGCCTATGCTTTTCTTATGTATCGAAGGAATACAGTCCTCAGAGAGATTGCGGAAAAGCGTCTTGCGGCAATCAGAGAATTTACGGACCTTGGCTCAGGCTTCAAGATTGCTATGCGTGATTTGGAAATCCGAGGGGCGGGAAATCTTTTAGGCGAGCAGCAAAGCGGACATATGGAGGCGGTAGGTTATGATTTGTATTGTAAAATGCTCAATGAGGCAGTGCGCCAGCTTAAAGGCGAGACTGTGGAGGAGACGTTTGAGACATCCGTGGAGTTAGATATCGATGCCTATATTCCGGCCTCATATATTAAAAATGAATTTCAAAAGCTGGATGTTTATAAACGGATTGCGGCGATTTCCAATGAGGAAGATTATGACGAAATGATGGATGAATTAATAGACAGATACGGAGAACTGCCGCGTCCTGCACAAAATCTTTTGATGATTGCCCTTCTTAAAGCTCAGGCACATGAGGCGGGGATTACCCAGCTTGTTCAGCGGGGCGAGTCTGCTAAAATTATGATGTACAACCGAGCAAATGTGGACATTAATCGTATACCGCCGCTTTTGGAAAAATATGGCCGTGTATTGAAGTTTGTTGGCGGTGAAAATCCGTATTTTATATATAAGCATGGGAATTTGGGAAGCATGGATATTTTGAAATGTGAAAAAACTGTGATAAAAGATATAAAGGCATTGCTTGATTAGAGTAAATCATCTATAATGGATGTGTTTAGCGTCAGGATGATGCGGATTTTCAGGAAAGGAATCAGATAAATCATGAAAAGAAGTTTTTTTAAGAAAATTGTCGCTGCATTTCTTGCAGCCTCTATGGCAGCAGTCTTAGTGACAGGCTGCGGCAATAACAGCGCCGAAGGCGAGAGTCAGAGCGCTGAGTCCGGTGAGAGTGAAGCTTCATCATCAACACCGGTTGCCGAGGCAGGAACAGCATTGGAAAAGGTTGATGCGAATGCGACAGTTGTAAAAATAGGAGAAACACAGGTGTCTGCTTCAGAGATGTTTTATGTCTACTATGTGTTAAAGCAGCAGATGGAAACAACAGGCCTGACTGACTGGGGTGCAGAGCTGACTGCAGGCTACACATATGCAGATTATTTAAAGCAGCTTGTTGAAAATCAGGTTGTGACATTTGAGTATTTAAACAGCATGGTTGAAAAATATAAAGTAAGTCTCTCTGATGAAGAAAAGGAAAATGCTGACAGTCAGGTAAAACTTTTCCTTGATGCTGTTTCTGACGAAGAAAAGGAAGCCTACGGTTTTAATGAAGAAAATATTCGTGCGATGTATGAAAAGACTTATTTGACAAACCGGGTTTATGAAGCAATCCAAAAGGAGGCCGAGGAAGGACTTACAGAGGATGAGCTTGCAGACTGCAAGTTTAAGGAAATTCAGCACATTCTTATTTCTACGCAGCAGAAAGCCGAAACAGACGAAAGCGGTGAGACAAAAGAAACTGTTGCTGCGGAAACCTATAAAGCAGACCAAAAGAAGGTTGCCGAGGAGGTACTTAAAAAAGTCAAAGACGGCGGTGATTTTGAAGAACTTGCCAAGGAGTATACAGCAGACAGTGGTGTAACTTATTATCTCAATAAAAAAGGTCAGACACCGGATGGGGCGCAGATGGTTGATGAGTTTTATAAGGCAGCCAACGAATTAAAGAAGGGCGAAATCAGCGGACTTGTTGAGACACAGTTTGGCTATCATATTATTAAGTGTGTCAGCGAGGATAATGAGCAGGCAGATGCAAAGGCTAAGGAAGCGCTTGTGATGACAAAGATTCAGGAAGCTTACTCTGCGTGGATTGCTGAAAATACTGCAGAATTTACAGATGTCTGGAAAAAGTATGCAGTGGTGAACCCTACAGTTGAAACTGAAACCGATGCGGCTGATGATAAGACAGCAAGTGATGAAAAAGAGAGCCAGTCAGAGACTGAGAGCTAATCCGAAGACAGCAAAGCCGGAGAGATTCTCCGGCTTTTATTGTATAAAAATATATTCAGTGTAAAGCCTTTATCAGATATGGAAAGGGGTTCGCAAAATGGAAGGTCAGCTAAGAAGAAAAAAAAGTGCGCTTAAAAAGCAAAAGAAAAAAAAGAAAAGTAATATTGTATTAAATATTATCCTTGTAATTGCGGTCATATGCTTTGTCGGCAGTGCCGCTTATCTGATTAAATACTATTCAACGAATTTTAAGGCGGAGGGTGAGATAAACAAGCTGGAGGAAATGATTGTCGATAACGGCGGTGAGACTGCGGTTGAGACAAATGAAGCAGGTGAGAGCGAGACGGTTTATACAAAGTACGATGAGCTTCGCAGTCAAAATGATGATTTAATCGGCTGGATTGCGGTGGATGGCACATCATTAAGTTATCCGGTAATGTATACGCCGGAAGATGGCGAGTATTATCTTCATCGGAATTTTGAAAAGGAATACGAATACAGCGGCTTGCCTTTTGTGGATGAGCGCTGCAGTGTGAAGCCGGCCAGTAAAAATGTTATTATTTATGGCCATAATATGCAAAGTAAGACAATGTTTAGTACGCTGCTGAAATATGAGGATAAATCTTATTTTGAAAAATACCCGACGATTCGTTTTGATACAATTTATGAGGAGGGCGAATATCAGATTGCCTTTGTAATGCACGCGAGAGCTTATATGGAGGGTGAGGACGGCTACAGATATTACGATTTCATAGAGCCTGCCGATGAAGCGGAATTTAACGAGCATATTGCCCAGTTTAAAAAGCTTTCGCTCTATGAAACAGGTGTAGACGTTTCGTATGAAGACAGTTTTATTATGTTATCGACATGTGAATACTCTCAGCAAAACGGGCGTATGGTTGTTGTGGCAAAAAGAATTAAATAAGTATAAAAATGGGACTGGCGTAAAAAATACTTCTATGATACAATACGAGTAACAGATTTGGTGGGAATTGACAATATTGTTATTTATTTCACACATTATTTTGTCAAAAAAGACAAAAACATATTAAAAGGAGGTATTTTTAAGTTATGAACATTCTTGTTATTAATTGCGGAAGTTCGTCACTTAAGTTTCAGCTCATAGATTCTGAGACTGAGGCAGTATTAGCAAAGGGACTTTGTGAAAGAATTGGCATTGAAGGAAGCCGTATTGTCTATAAGCCGGCAGGCAAGGAGAAAATTGAGCGTCAGGCGCCGATGCCGAATCATACAAATGCTATCAGTCTTGTGCTTTCATGTCTTACAGACGAAAAGAGCGGAGTGATAAATTCTCTTAAAGAAATCGGTGCAGTCGGACATAGAGCGATTCAGGGGGGCGAACGCTTTTCAAAGGCTACACTCATTGATGATGAAGTAACTAAGGCAATTGAGGAAACGACAGAGCTTGCACCGCTGCATATTCCGGCCAATTTGATTGGTATTCGTGTATGCCGCGATCTTATGCCGGATGTGCCTATGGTTGCTGTTTTTGATACGGCTTTTCATCAGACGATGCCGGAGAGAGCATTTCTTTATGGTATTCCGTATAATTATTATACGGATTATAAGGTTAGAAAATACGGTTTTCACGGAACAAGCCACAGTTATGTTTCTAAAAAGGCAGCGGCAATTCTTGAAAAGCCGGTTGAAGAATTGAAAACTATCGTATGTCATTTAGGCAATGGCGCAAGTATATGTGCGGTAGACGGCGGCAAGTCTGTGGACACAAGTATGGGCTTTACACCGGTATCCGGTCTTGTGATGGGTACACGCTGCGGTGATGTCGATGTGGAAATTATTGAGTTTATTGCAGGCAAGGAAGGAAAGACAGCACATGAGGTGATGGAAGTCCTCAATAAAAAGTCCGGTATGTATGGCTTAACCGGCGGCCTTGTGGATTTCAGAGATATTCGCGCAGGGGCAGCAGTTGGGGACGAGAAGTGCATGCGTGCATTAAGCGTGTTTAACTATAACATCATTACAAGAGTAGGTGCGTATGCTGCGGCGATGAACGGTGTTGATGCGATTGCCTTTACAGCCGGCATTGGTGAACATTCGCCGTCAATCAGAAAAGCAATATGTGATAATCTTGGTTATCTTGGATTAAAGCTGGATGATGCGAAGAATGAGGCCAATGAGGAGGATTCAATCATTTCAACAGAGGATTCCAAGGTGAAGGTGCTCGTAATTCCGACAAATGAGGAATTGATGATTGCGAGAGAGACAGCAGAGCTGGTAGAGAATTTATAGCAGATAAAGCTTTGGCAAGACAAGCATTAATAAAAGCCGTCGGTCAGCGGTTAAGCCGACCGGCGGCTTTTGTCGTGAGCGCATTTTTTAAAAGCATTTCAGTCGTATTGGCCGAGGCAATAATCAGTTCCTCCTTTTTTTGACGTGAAAGCTGCTTTATCGCATATTCACGGCGCATGGCTGCTGTTTTGTCATCAAAAGCTTCAAGATAGACAAGGGCAACCGGAAAGCGGGTGCGGGTATACTTGGCGCCCCTGCCGTGGTTGTGGGCATCAAGCCTTTTGTAAATATTGTTTGTCCATCCGGTGTAGAGCGTGTCATCTGCACAGCGGACGATATATGTATAATTCATAAAAGACCTCCGGACATAGTTTATTAACATTATATATCGGAAAGACAGACGCTGCAAGAAGATGCTTTTATGCAATAAAATATAATAAAAATGCGGCCGGGGAGAGTATCCGGCCGCATTTCGGTGTGTGTCTTACGGTCATGTGCCATCCTGTGCAGACACGGGAGTGGTTTGAACTTTTTGACACCGGAATCATATATGATAAAACAGCCGATAAAAAAGTGTTATTTAACAGCCGCGCCTTTTGGCTGGACTGTTGTGAAAATATCGGTTGCATATTTTTCAATATGTAACACCCACAATTTTCATCGGCTAATATATCTTATGATTTTGTGCGAAAAAGGTTACTCTTTATTCCAGATAATTTTCAGGATTCATAGGTATGCCGTCTTGAGTAAGCTCAAAGAAAAGATGGCTGCCTTCTTTGGAAAAATATTTTGATGGTTCAGCGACGCAGGCGAGCTGCTGACCGGCAGAAACCATTTGTCCTTCTGTGACATTCACATCTTTTAACTGACCGTAAATTGCTTTGTAATCGTTTCCCATATTGACGCAAACGCAGGTGCCGTATTCATCGGTGGCATAAATAGTCTCAACGACACCGTCGAAGGCACAGTTTACAGGTGTATTTGTCTGTGCGGCAATCATGAGACCTTCATTGCATTTATACTGGTCAAGTGTTTTAAAATAAGTTGTCGTATCCATACTGTAGCGCATAAGAATTTCCCCGCTAATCGGCCAGCTAAGCTTTGATGAGCCGTCATAGGCAGGGGCGGCCGCTGCATTGGCTGCAACTTCCGGCGCTGTCTCAGCTGCGCTTTCTAAGGTTTCACTTTGTGCTTCGGATTCTTCGATTTGTGTAATAATATTTTGGATTTCATCGGCATTATAGCCTTCGGTGTAATCTAAAATATTGTCAGTGCCTAAGGCATTGCTGCTTGCAGCCGCATCGGCCTTAGTCTGTTCGGTACTTTCAAGCTCTGTTTCATCATCAGAGAAACCGGCAGCATTCTGAGCGACCGGATTGGTGTTTTCATTTGTATCAGTGCTTACAACAGCGATGACTGCGGCCAGTGCAATTACACAGACGGCAGCAAGGACATAAAATCCATTTCTTTGAAAGAAATCAGTAAATTTTTGTTTCAACTTTATCACCTCTGACTATAGTGTGGACAGAATATCGGAGGCTTATACAACAAATCGGTAAATATTTTAATTAAGTTTACTTTGAATGAAGTGTCAATGGCATACAGAGGCTGTAAAGTCTGTCAGTTAATAACGGTGCCGGGGTAATAATAGCCCAGCAGCTCTTTATAGGTTTTGCCTTCTTTCGCCATGGCATCGGCGCCATACTGACTGAAGCCGACACCGTGTCCGATACCGGTTGAGGAAAAAGTAACGGTATCCCCTGTGATTTTTACAGTGAATGCTGCGGAGGGCAAATCAAAAAGATAGCGTAAATCATTGCCGCTTACAGATAAGTTACCGACCTGTATTGTCTCAACATAGCCGGAAGCTTCTGTTTTGACAATCTGAACAGTATCGGCAAGACTTTTTGGTGTTGCAAAAAAATTTCTGTCGTAGGAAAGCATGCGGCTTATAAAAGCTTCACAGGTGATTGTCTGTGTGCACAGGGCATCGGGACAGGTTTTATCTGCGGGAGAATCAACAGAAACAAGATAAGGCATATCACTTCCGAAAACAGCCGATGCGGGACGGGTTTTCCCGGTACCGCATTTAAAAAAAGGCGCTGAGACAGGACTGTTTTCATAGGTGATAATTTCACCGGGCACAGCGAGCACACCGGCTTTATATTTAGAATAAACTTCATTAAAATTACTTCCGAATTTGCTTTTGAGTGCAGAAGAACTTAAATATGGCTGATTGAGCTCATGGGCATCAATGGACTTACGATTTCCTAATATCCCCATAATATTTGTTCTGGAAATCACTGCCTGAGCCTTTATTGTTTCGGGATGGCAGTCCGGCTCTATGGAGGCGGCAACAACGCCAACGAGATACTCGTCAAGGTCCATGCAGGAAACAAGGCTCCCCTGATTCAAGTAGATATCAATACCCGATTGAAAAACATCTGCATCAACCGTTTCTGAAGCAGAAAACGGTGAAAGAGAATAAACAGCCGGCAAGACAAAAGCTGCACACGCAAAAACAAAAGGAAAAAACATCCGCTTCAACAAAACCACCGCCCCGGTCATTTCTATATCATATGGATATTTAAAACCGTCTATGCTATAATATCCACGAAAGCAATGAGCCATGCGCCGACAAAAATGATGCAAAGCGACTGCTTGCAGGCGCAATTGCATCATTTTGTCGGCATAGGGCGAAAGCCCGTGACCGAAGCAAACGAAGTTTGCTTTGG
>CABUBX010000006.1 GCA_902489925.1 uncultured Lachnospiraceae bacterium
TAAGTTATGTCTTCAACCTGCTTCACTGCTGCCGACACCGTCTTATTAATATTGGCCGTCTCACAGTTGACCTGTCGGTTGACACTGTTACGTATTTCCTTTGCAATGCGGATGTTCTCCAAAGCCATCAAGGCATTGTGCGCCTCCATGATATTAAGCATATCAACAATCTGTGAACCTTCCTTGACATAAACGACATAGTATTTTTTTCTTAAAATAATCTTTGCATCAATCTCAAAGGAAGTCATCAGATTTTTCAAAAGGACTGCCTTGCCTTCATCTGCACAGGCAATCTCAAAATGATATGTCTTTTCCGGGTCACTGATTGAACCGAAAGCTAAAAAACATCCTCTTAAAAAAGCACGGCGACAGCACGGACTTTGAATAACGATATTGTCTGTCAGAGAACAATTCTCCTCAATCTCACCGTCCGGCGTCATCAGTCTGACCGCCATCAAAATCTTTCTGGACAGTGTATCGTCAGCTACCGCCACTGTATAGATTCGGCTTTTCTTTAAAAAAACATTGCGCTTAACACTGACATCGCTATTTATATTAAATGATTTTTGTAATAATGTAAAGTACTTTCTTGCAACAAATATATTTTCTGTATGGATTTTTGTATAAATTCGTCCTTTTTCTGTATAAATAACCTTGCCGCACATGCCAAAAATTGCCGCAATCTCTGCTATCCGGCAATGTCTGGCCTCCGGTATATGATTTGAAAGTTCTTCCCTAACTTTGCTCGAAAATGACATCGCGCATCTCACTTTCTATAATAATAGCTGTCTTTTTCTATATCTCTGTGTTCCACTTTAAGGCCATACTCCAAAGATTCAAGACGGCTATAGAGGGCATTGGCCAATGTCACTGAGCGATGCTTTCCGCCTGTGCAGCCAATACTGACAACCAGCTGGTTTTTGCCTTCTGCTACATAATTTGGTATAAGAAAGCGAACCATGTCCTCAAGCTTATCCAAAAACTCGCCCGACAGCGGCGACTGCATCACATAGTCATAAACATCCTTATCATTGCCTGTCTGAGGACGCATCGAATCAATATAATACGGATTCGGAAGAAAGCGGACATCAAACACAAGGTCTGAATCGGACGGTATGCCGTATTTAAAACCGAAAGAAAGTATCGTCACAAAAAAATTACTGTAATTTTTATGATTATCCACAAATATTTTAAATACTTCCCGGCGAAGCTCTCTTGTTAAAAGCTGGCTCGTATCAATAATATAATCGGCCTTTTTCCTAAAGCCCGACATCTTAGCCCGCTCTTTTTCTATGCCGTCCTCAATACGTCCGTTTCCCGAAAGGGGATGGGAACGCCGCGTCTCCTTATAGCGCTTTACAAGCACCTTATCATCACATTCCAGATAAAGAATCTCATAATCAATTTTAATATGTGAGAGGCTCTCTAACGCTTCTCCCATCAGCTCAAGTCCCTCGCCGTTTCTTATATCAATACCGAGGGCAACCTTTTCCATTGCCGAGCTCTCGCCGTAGGCAATTTCCGCAAATTTTGAAATAAGCGGCACCGGCAGATTATCCACACAAAAATAACCTGCATCCTCAAGCATTTTTAATACCGAGCTTTTTCCTGCACCGGACATTCCTGTTACAATTACAAAACGCATCTTTACTCCTGTCTGCCCGACGGCGGATATAAAATTCCGCCAACCAGTCGATTAAAACTCGCCGAGCATCTTTACTTCCATCTCTAAGTCAACTCCAAACATTGCTTTTACCCTTGCCTGTACTTCACGGATAAGTCCCAGAACATCCTCGGCTGTCGCATTGCCCTTATTAATCACAAATCCGCCATGCTTTTCGGAGACTTGGGCATCGCCGACACTAAAGCCCCTAAGTCCGGCGTCACTTATAAGTTTGCCCGCAAAATAGCCCTCAGGGCGCTTAAAGGTGCTTCCCGCACTCGGATATTCCAGCGGTTGCTTTTCACGGCGCTGACTGTTTAATTCATTCATTTTTGCATAAATCTCATCCCGGCATCCGCGCTTTAAACGCAAGGCTGCACCGAGAACGATATATTCTTTTTTCTGTATCACACTTGTTCTGTAGCCCAAATCAAGCCCATCCTTTGTGACACAGTACGTTTTGCCTTCCATATCCATCACATCCGCGGATACGGCACAATGGCTCATCTCTCCGCCGTAAGCGCCGGCATTCATCGTCATCGCGCCTCCGAATGTTCCCGGAATCCCCGAAGCAAATTCGAAGCCGGTCAAACCTTCATCGGCAACACATTTTGCCAGCTGTGAGAGCATGATTCCCGCACCGGCTCTGACTGTCACCGTACCATCTTCATTGTCTTCAAAGCTTACCTCGTCCATCGTATGATAAATCTGAAAAACAACACCCCGAATCCCCCTGTCACCGACAAGTAAATTACTGCCATTGCCAATAACATAAAAAGGCATGCCTTCCGATTTACAAAACCTTACCGCCTCTGCCAAAGAAGCCGCATCCTCAGGTGTCACAAAAGCATCGGCCGGACCGCCAATTTTAAAGGTCGTATGGAAACGCATCGGCTCATCATATAAAACCGCCCCATCTCCGACAATACGTCCCAATTCAGCTTTAAATCCACTATCCATAAAAATTATTCTCCCATACTGAGTACAAGTCTTGCCGCACCTGCCATACCGGCATCATTGCCTAATGTTGCCAGTGCAAACCTCGTATCCTTTACTGCATTAAAGCTCTTTTCCTGATACTTTTCGCGGACAGCGTCTACAAGATATTCTCCGGCTTTAGACACACCGCCGCCGATAACAAAAATTTCCGGATTAATAATCACCGCAATACATGAAAGTGCTTTTCCAAGATAGCCCGCCATTGTATCAACAACTTCTTTTGCTGCCGCATCGCCGGCTTTCGCAGCATCAAATACATCTCTTGCCGTAACTTGTGAAAGACTTCTCAAAGAGCTTTCTTTATCTGTCTCGGAAAGCATGCGGTTTGCCAGCTTTACGACACCTGTTGCGGAAGCAACCTGCTCAAGACAGCCTCTGTTTCCGCAGCCGCACACACCGATAACATCCTTTTCATCAACAATGTTCATATGTCCGATTTCACCTGCAGCGCCGCATACGCCGGATACGATTTTTCCGTCTAAAATAATACCGCCGCCGACACCTGTGCCCAGTGTAACCATAACCATATTGGCATGACCGCGGCCTCCGCCGAGCCACTGCTCACCGAGCGCTGCCACATTGGCATCATTGCCCGCCTTTACAGGAAGTCCAAGCATATCGGAAAGTGCCTGTTCCACATTAAATATACCCCAGCCGAGGTTGACGCACATCAATACAGTACCGTCTTCCTTGACCGGACCCGGAACACCGAGGCCGACGCCGATAACATCCTCTTTTTTGTAGCCTCTTGTCTCAATGGCATTTTCAATAGAATCTGCAATATCATCGAGAATATGTCTTCCATTATCCTCTGTTCTTGTCTTAATCTCCCATTTATCAATAATTTTTCCAATGGTTGAGATAATACCGATTTTAACTGTCGTACCTCCGACATCTACACCAAAACAAATTTTGCTCATCTTATTTTCCTCTCTAAAAATTATTTATCTTCTTCCCGTTTTCTCTGAAGATTTCCTGTCACACGGCGGTAAAGCTCATGTGCCGCATTGTAGCCCATCTTCTTCTGACGGTAATTGACTGCTGCCGATTCAACAATAATCGCAAGGTTACGTCCCGGACGAATCGGTATGGAATGACAGACAACCTTTTCTCCGAGAAACTCTGTATAATTTTCTTCAAGACCGAGACGGTCATATTCCTTTTCTCTGTCCCACTCCTCAAGCTTAATCACAAGGTCAATGCGCTGTGTCTCTTTAACACTTTCAACACCAAACAGCGTCTTAACATCAATAATACCAATGCCTCGAAGCTCAATAAAATACCGTGTAATCTCCGGCGCACGTCCAATCAGACGATTATCTCCGACGCGCTTAATTTCCACGACATCATCCGATACAAGACGGTGGCCGCGCTTGATTAATTCCAGAGCTGCCTCACTTTTACCGATACCACTCTCACCGATAATTAAAACACCCTCACCGTAAACATCGACCAAAACGCCGTGGATGGATATTCTCGGCGCCAGTTCCTCTGTGAGGACATAAATCAGCTTTACTGTAAAAGCAGATGTCTCCTGACTTGTGGAAAGCACCGGAATATTGTACTTCTCACCTAAATCAATCACCTTCTGCGTCGGCTGAAGATTTCGGCAATAAACAAGACACGGAATCCCTTTCTGAAACATCTTTTCAATCATCTCAGCGCCCTGGTCCTCATATACCTTTGAAATATAGGAGTATTCCACATTACCGATAATCTGTACACGATGATTATCAAAATTATCAAAAAAGCCTGCAAGCTGGAGTGCCGGACGGTTAATATCCGTCTCATTCACCAAAATCTTTTCCGTATTAATATTTTCCGTCAGATTTTTTAAACCTGTCCGCTCGATTATACGGCTCAACTTTACACTGTAGCTCGCTTTCATATCATCGAACATAGCTCTTCCTCCTTAGATTTGCACAGTTTTTTTAATCATATCACAAATCCGAAGACTTCACAATATTTTCATGGAAGAACTTCCATACCGACAGCGCCGCTGCCGCACTCATACCGTCAACAGCTTCTAATTCTTCTACAGAAGCCGCCGCAATCTTTTGTATTTCTCCGAAATGTCGCATGAGCGCCTTTCTGCGCACCGGCCCGATACCCTCGATATCATCCAATACAGACTTCACCTGTCCCCGGCTTCTCAAACTCCTGTGATATTCAATGGCAAATCGATGAGCCTCATCCTGAATCCGGGTAATCAATTTAAAGCTCTCTGAATTTCTGTCAATAGGAAGCTCTATATTATTATAATAAAGTCCCCTTGTTCGATGATTGTCATCCTTAACCATACCACAGACAGGAATATTAAGATTCAGCTCATGAAGCACCTCTATGGCAATATTGACCTGCCCGCGCCCGCCGTCCATCATAATCAAATCCGGAAGCTTGGCAAAACTGCCCATGGACATATCCATCTGTTTGGCCTTTAATTCCTCCTGCTCTTTGATTCCATGGGTAAAGCGTCGTGTCAGCACCTCCCGCATAGAGCGGTAATCATCCTGCCCCGAAAAACTTTTGATTTTAAACTTTCTGTAAGCATTGCGCTTAGGCTTTCCGTTTTCATAAACAATCATCGAGCCGACATTCTCAAAACCGTTAATATTTGAAATATCAAACGCTTCAATGCGGAGGATAGACGCAATGCCGAGCATCTGTGCAATACTCTTAACTGCACCGATTGTCCTTGCCTCCTCCCGTTTAATCTTTTCACTGTCTTTACTCAATACAAGGCTTGCATTTTCATAGGCCAGCTCAACAAGCCGCTCTTTTTGTCCTTTCTGCGGTACACGGACAGTAACTTTTTGTCCCCGCCGCGCCGAAAGCCAACTCGTAATAATCTCCTCGTCGTTAATCGGTTCCTGTAAAAGAAGCTCTTTTGGAATAAACGGTGTTCCCGCATAAAACTGTTTAATAAATGTCGTCATGACCTCGCTTCGCGTATCACCGGCAACTCCTGTCACATAAAAATGCTCTCGCCCAATGAGTTTTCCGTTGCGCACAAAGAATACTTGGACAACGGCCTCATCGTCCGCTCTTGCAAATGCAATAATATCTCTGTCCTCCATTTGTGAGCTTGTGATTTTTTGCTTTTCCGCTACATGCTTCACGCTGTTGAGCAGGTCCCGATATTCGATTGCCCCCTCAAAATCGAGCGCATCCGAAGCCGCCTGCATTTTGTTTTGAAGCATCATCATCACTTCGTTATAATTGCCGCCAAGAAATGACAATACACCTTTAACCGATTCTTTGTATGCTTCCTGAGAAATGTACCCCTGACACGGACCTTCGCACTGATGGATATGATAATAAAGGCACGGCCTGTCCTTTCCGGTGTCCCTCGGAAGCACACGCTGACAATTCCGTATTTTATAAATCTTTTGAAGCAGCTCAATCGTATCCTTCACGGCACCCGCACTTGTATACGGACCGAAATAGCGTGCCTTATCCTTTTTCATTGTCCTTGAAAACAAAATCCGCGGATAAGGTTCATTGACTGTGACTTTAATATATGGATATGTCTTATCATCCTTGAGCATTGTATTATATTTCGGCCGGTGTTCCTTAATAAGATTGCACTCCAGTACAAGAGCCTCAAGCTCAGAATCCGTGACAATATATTCAAACCGCGCAATTTTGCTGACCATCTGCTGTATTTTAGGCGTCAGATTTCTGCTGCTTTGAAAATACTGACGCACCCTGTTTTTTAGACTGATGGCTTTTCCCACATAAATAATATCATCATGGGCATCGTGCATAATATAGACGCCCGGCTCTTTAGGCAGTTTTTTTAATTCCTCCTCAATATTAAACATATATCCTCCTGCACATCATTTATACTTCGTACCTATACCTTATATACATGCAAAAATCCCGAAGTTCGGACTTACCATCACTTCGGGATATTTTGCACGACTAGACTTCTTCCTCCTTGGCAACGCCGATTAACGCCTTGCCCTGCTCTGCTCGAACCTCATTGAAAATATCCATAAATTCTTTTCCTGTAATGGTTTCCTTTTCAATAAGAAATGCTGAAATTTTATCCAGTGCTTCCATATTCTCTCTCAGTAAACTGATTGCTTTATTGTAGGCTTCCCGAAGAAGGTGCATAACCTCCTTGTCAATCTCTCCCGCAGTCTCATCGCCGCAGTTTAAGACAGCCCGGCCATCAAGATAACGGTTTTCAATGGATTCCAGCCCCATAAGTCCGAACTTTTCCGACATACCATACATCGTCACCATGCTTCTTGCAATCTGTGTTGCCCGCTCGATATCGTTCGATGCCCCGGTTGTTACGGAATCAAACTTCACAAACTCTGCGGCCCGACCGCCGTAAAGTACAACAAGTTCCTCCTCCATCTCCTTTTGAGACATGAGAAACTTTTCCTCCTCCGGCACCTGCATCGTGTAGCCCAAAGCGCCCATGGTTCTCGGAATAATCGTAATCTTTTGCACCGGCTCTGTATTTTTTTGCAAAGCTGCAGTCAGCGCATGTCCAACCTCATGATAGGATACGATTTCCCGCTCTTTTGAACTTAACACTCTGTCCTTTTTAGCCTTGCCCGCAATAACAACCTCCACAGATTCAAATAAATCACTCTGGGTTACTGCCATTCGTCGATGACGTACAGCACTTAGGGCTGCCTCATTAATAATATTTGCCAAATCCGAACCGACAGCGCCGCTTGTTGCAAGGGCAATCTCTTTAAAATCCACGCTCTCATCCATATTGACATTTTTCGCATGAACCTTCAGCGTATCTATTCTTCCTTTTAAATCCGGCTTTTCAACAATAATACGTCTGTCAAAACGCCCCGGTCTCAAGAGCGCTTTATCAAGAATCTCCGGACGGTTTGTCGCTGCCAGAATAATAATACCTTTCGAGGAATCAAAGCCATCCATCTCCGACAAAAGCTGGTTCAAAGTCTGCTCACGCTCGTCATTTCCGCCGTAAGTGGAATCTCTGCGCTTTCCAATCGCATCCAGCTCATCAATAAAAATAATACACGGTGCGGACTGCTGTGCGTTTTTAAAAAGGTCACGCACACGTGAGGCGCCGACACCGACAAACATCTCCACAAAATCCGAGCCGGACAACGAGTAAAACGGTACACCTGCCTCGCCGGCAACAGCCTTTGCAAGCAGTGTTTTACCTGTTCCTGGAGGTCCTACAAGCAGAGCGCCCTTTGGAAGCTTCGCACCAATCTGAGTATACTTTCCGGGATAATGCAAAAAATCTACAATCTCACGCAAAGACTCCTTGGCCTCCTCCTGACCTGCCACATCTTTAAATAAAACACCCGTTTCCTTCTGCACGTACATCTTTGCCGTGCTTTTTCCGACGCCCATCATACCGCCGCCTTTTGAGACCGAGCGGATGACAAAAAAGAAAATGCCATACAAAATAATAAACGGAAGCACATAAGCTAAAAGTACACTGATAATACCTGAGCTTGAACTTGGAATCTCCTGCGTAAACTTAACTCCCGCCTTATCAAGCCTGTCCACAAGCTCTAAATCCGTAAAATAACCGGTATAATAAATCTTTGCAAAGGCACCCTGTTCATCCTTCTTATGAATCTCAAGTATACCATCGGTCGTACACTTTACAGAATCCACTTCATTTTTATCAAGCATCGTCAGAAATTCACTGTAGCTGATTTCAATACGCTGACTCTCCTTAATCTGTCTTGCGAGCACATTGAATAAGACAAGAATCGCCAAAACAATAACAACACCTACAATGGCAATCGTTATATTTTTTTTATTCTTGTTTTTATCATTATTTTCTTTATTTTCATTCATTTGTTACTTTTCTCCTTTACTGCTATTCTTTCTTATGATAGCCCAATTCATCCTTTCCGTCCAGTCAAATTCTTTATTTTTCACAAAATATTTACTTTCTCCCACCTTTTCACTTATAATAGAATAAAGGAGGATTTTTCATATGTTCTATTTTATTTCAGCAGCCGCCCTTTGCGCAATTGATTTAGTGACAAAAAAATATATTCAGAAAAAAAATGCCGCAGCCGCTTACATCCATAATCACGGCATTGTTAAAATTACTTATTTTAAAAACAAGGGTGCCATGCTTGGCTTTTTAAAAAACAGCGGCCGTCTTCTTCTTGGCATAACGATGACTGTTATCGGTTTTCTTATGGGAATTCTAGCTGTACTTACCGGTCAAAAAGGACAAAATTTGCTAAAGACCGGACTTTCTTTAATTCTCGGCGGTGCTTTAAGCAATGCTTATGAACGCATAAAAGACGGCGAAGTTACCGACTATATCAGCTTTAATGCCGGCCCGAAAAAATTCAGAAACATCGTTTTTAATATCGGAGATTTCTCTATCTTCGGCGGATGTGCACTGACTGTTATCCATACATTTAAAAAGCACTAAAAAAGTGGCTGCACACGCTTGGCAGCCACTTTTTTCTGTTCTTTTATTACTGAGCCTGACGAATCTCGCCAGCTGTCTTTACAACGTTGTGCTGGATTGGCACCCACTGAATCTTCTTAAAGAGCGCCACCACCGAAATCGGAATATAAGTCATAATATAAACCGGGAAGGTGAATAAATAAGCAATCTTTTTCCAATTCTGTGTATGAATCTGTTCCCACTCTGTAACTGTTGTAATAAGTCCGAGGGTAAACATCGTCACATAACTTGCACCAAAGGCAAAAGCCAAAGTTTCAAGCAATGAATGTACCATCACATTCATATATACAGGATTAAGCATACCGTAAATCACACCGACAATACCGAGAACAAATGTTGTCAAGGTCAATAAAATTCCCGGCGCAATTGTCATAAACATATCATATGCCGCAAAGCTGCGCTTTTTAAAAATATTGACACAAAGCTGCTTTGCATAGTTGAAAAACACCTGATAAAAGCCTTTTGACCAGCGAAGGCGCTGATTCCATGACGCCTTGAATGTCGTCGGCTGCTCATCGTAGATAATAGCCGAATCACAGTAACCGATACACTCTCCGTGAATCACACTGTCAATAGAAAACTCAATATCTTCTGTCAATAAATGATGCTTCCATCCGCCGTTTGCTTTAAATACGTCATTATTTACAAGAAAACCCGTGCCTGAAACCGCACAGCTTGTACCAAGCATCATACGAGCGTTGTTAATGTACTTCGCCTCTCTTAAAAACCAAAGCGCGTAACCTGCTGAAATCCAGTTATCACCGTAGTTTTTAGAGTTTCTGTAGCTTGTAATGATACGGTAGCCGTTGGAGAATACTTTATTCATCTCTCTGACATAATTTTCATCAAGAATATTATCCGCATCAAATACGAAATAACCTTCAAAGGCATCTTCGCCGTAATCCTCGGAAATATGCTTTAATAACCAGTTTAAGGCATAGCCCTTGCCGACCTTTTCTTTATTAAATCTTTCATAAACTATAGCACCGGCCTGTCTTGATACTTCTGCCGTGTTGTCTGTACAGTTATCAGCCACAACAAAAACCTCAATAAGCTCTTTTGGGTAATTTTGCTGTTTAATACTTTGAATAAGCTGTGCAATGACCGCGCTCTCATTTCTTGCCGAAATCAATACACCGTATTTATGATATCTGTCCGCTTCAAATTGCTTCGGTGTCTTTAGTAAACCCATGAGTGCATAAACAACCTGATATAAATACCCGACAGTAAAAAATATGCCGACAATAAAAGCCGCTGTTCTTATTACATCAAGCATAAAAATCTTCTCCTCCTCATATCCTATAATTTGTTAACTGTAAGTATAGCCGCTGTCTGTCTGAAATAAAAGGAATTATTTCTAAAGAATTATTAAGTTTCCCTTTAAACTTCATATTTTAAACTTCATAAATCAGCATATGCCTTCCTTACGCTTCTTATGTATTCCTAATTTTTATCAGTAACTATCATACCACGTTACTTAAAAATGTCAAAACCCTTTTTGACGAAATTACACAAAAACTTCACACTTTTTTTATGCACTTTTTATATATGCACTTTTCACTCCCCCCGCCTTCGTTCAAATTGCTTTATATTCTTCGCTGCCTGATAAGGTTGTATGCTAAAGCGCCCATGGCTGATTTTTACTGTAACCGCCCCACTCTCAGCCGTTATAAAGCTGCTGCACCCAATATTTTTCAGCCGTTCAAGCACCTGGTCATGAGGATGGCCGTAGCGATTATCTTTTCCGCAGGAAATCACTGCCGTTTCCGGCTTCACTTTTTCGAGAAATTTGGCGCTGCTGCTGTATTTTGAACCATGATGCCCAACTTTAAGCAAATGAATATCCGGCAGTCTCTCCAGCATTGCCGCCTCCGCACCGGCCTCGGCATCTCCTGTAAAGAGAAACTTAAAATCTTCTATATAAAGTAACAGCACCATTGAAGCTTCGTTGTCATCATCGCTTTGAAAATCGGAGGAGGGATGCAGACACTCGATTTTCCATTTAAAAGTTCCGGCCCTTTTGCCCGTGGACTTTGCCGTACAAAGACTGCGCTCTGTCGTCATCACTTCGACCTTTGTACCGTTTTTTTCTGCCACAGACACCACTGCCTCAAGTTTTTGCCATGAAGGGCATACTTTAGGCACATAGAGTCTTTCAATCGGATAACCGAAATCCATCAGCTCAACGATGCCATTTGTATGGTCACTGTCCATATGCGATAAAAAGGCGCCGTCTAGACGGCTGATTCCATAATACTTTAACACTTTTTCTATTGTATACCTGCCCACGGACTTTTCCGATGAGCTTCCTCCGTCTATCATCCAATTTGTACCGTCCGGCATAGACACAAGCGCACAATCCCCCTGACCGACATCAATAAAAATAATTCTTGCCTCCGACGGCACCTTCGGATATCCGAAAACAAAAAAAACCAACACCATACAAATAACTCCGAATGTTAAAGTTTTCCCATGGCATTTCTTTACAGCCGCTGCATAAAGCGCCGGAAAAATTATACAACCCAAAAGCATTGCCTGCCACACCGGCCGCCCTGTCACAATCGTTGAAAAAGGCAGTTTTGAAGCAATCGTACACACCGCTTCATAAAACTGCAAAAGATAATAAGCAATCCCGATTAAAAAATGTCCGGCAGGAAGCCAAAGCATACCTGCGATTCCCCCGATTGCCGCCATTGCAAACAAAATGCCCATAAAAGAGAGCAGTAAAACATTTAAAATGACACTGTAGATTGGAATTTCATAAAGGAACCAACTTACAATAGGCATCGTAAACAATGACACGCAGAGTGTCGGCACAATCGCTGCACTTAATTTTTTACATCGTCCGTACTTCACAATAAGCGGTACAAAACCGATAAGTATTCCGACCGCCCCAAAAGACATGAGCACACCAAAGCTTGTCAGAGCCTTCGGATATTTCCACAAAATCCACACAGCCGCTAATGCCAAAGCACTTAAACCATCATAACTTCTTCCAAGCATTTCCGATGTCATCAACATCCCTGCCATCAGCACCGCACGTATGCAGGAAAGCGGCGTACCGCATATAAAGCTGTAAGCTGTCATCAAAGCTAAAGACACTATAAAAGCCATGCGTGAGGTCACTGTCAATCGGCGCAGTAATTTATAAATGCCGACCCCCGCCATACTCATATGAAGTCCCGAAACCGCAAAAAGATGTCCAATTCCCTGGCTTTGATACAATTCTTTCAAATCCGGCGCCATCCGCTGCTTATCACCGAACATAATGCCGCAGAGCACACCGGCATTTCGCTCATCAAGCACCGCACTGTAGACCTCTGTCATCTGTTTTTTAACCTCCGATAAGCCTTTAAGTATGCGGCAGCCTCTGTGTAAAACCTCAAGACTTTCGGGAAACACCTCTCCATAAAGCCCTACCGCCGAATTGGCTTCCCATGCATCATAAACACCCCTGTTGGAAGCTTTATCAAAACGTTTCCAGCTGCCACGCACAATCAACCTGTCACCGGCATATACAGCTTCATTTCCGTCCCACACAATCAATAACTTCTCGGGCAGGCATGGCTTAATTGACGTCCGCTCTGTCTTTTTATCCAAAACCGCCTCTGTCCTTCCGACATAAATATATACTGATTTCGGTTTAATCTCTGTTTTTTCTACAGTACATAAAAATGTTACCGGCACGGAAAAAGTTCCGGCCTCCCACATTGCCTCTGATTTTTGCTGGGCGCTGCAAAGTCTGACGCCTCCAAAAAGCATAAAAACAGGCAGCATACAAAACAGAAGTGTCGTGCGCATATTTTTTTATATGCGCCAACGCCCTTTTGTATCCTGCCTGCACATGCACTTATTAAAATCATCACAGCAAAAAACACTCCAAAAAGAAGTATTGCTGTCTGTCCGATGAGCAACACAAGTATCTCTCCAAATACATAGGCCAGTCCCAACCAGACCATCGGCCGTCTCATCATCACATCTTCCTATTCCTTTTATTTCTGCTGCTTCCTGCAGCTTTGCCTTTGTCTTATGGCTGACCGGTGACAGCACCGGGGCTGTCCGGACCGACAGTATGTGTCGATTCCTTGCTCTCAGTCTCCGTCAGTGCCGGAGGCACCAACGGATTGGCAATCAGTGACTGCTCTGCCGTCAGAGGCACTGAAATATCCACACCGTCATCTGTTGTAATTTTTTTCCCGTCAATAAGAATCTGTACACTGTCCACACCGTCAAGCTCGCACAGAGAATTGACAACAGAGTATATCTTTACTGCAAATGCCTGATTTCCCACCGTCTCTAAAAACCGCTGGTTTAAATCAACTGTACACAGCCTGTTTTCCACCGAAATATGATTCAGCTTTGTATCCGACGGACATGTTTTATTCAGCGTATCCGAAAGCGGTCCGGCAATAATTCTTTCCATCACGACAGATTCCAGTGTTGCCGTATTTTTATAGTGGACAAGAATTGCCTCCCTTGCCAGCTGCGTACCGTCTGTGCTCGCAAAATAAAGCTTTAACGTGTCCTCCTTGATGTTCTTCAAATCCGCGCTTGTACTGTCTACATAATCCTCTGCTTTCATCACAATCTGCAGACCATTCTTAGCAAGCATCGGCTGCCCCTCCACATAAAAGGCAACCTCATGAATCAGTGATTCAAACTGTGTGAGCGTCTTCACAACACACGCCCGGATAAGTACAGCTTTTTCTGTCGAAAGCTCATTGTATGCCCTATTAAAATAGATATCCGCCCGTTTCGTCTCTCCGTTATAGCCATATCTTTCTATATCTAAAGGTTTCTGAACAGCCGCTTCATAATATCTGCCCTCCGGAAGTTCAGAAAGTGCGTCAACACACTCCCCAATCAGCTCATAGGCCGTCTGCGAGCTGTAGGTCCGGCTCTCGCTTTGCAGCACGGGATTGCGGCTGTCAAGGCAATACACCTTATATGTCATATCCACTGCCTCTGCATCCTTGACAGCCCCCTCTTTTTTGCAGCCGGCAAGAACAAAAAACGCAGTGAATATAAGCAGTCCTATTACTGCCCTCTTTTTCATGATTCCCTCCTGATTTATTCTTTCTTTGCACTGCCCAGAGGAATACGCACCATGAAAATGGTTCCCTGTTCCTCACGGCTCTTTACTTTAATTTCACCGCCGTGCATAAGAATAATATTTTTAGTAATCGCAAGTCCAAGGCCGGTACCTCCGGTTTCCCTTGACCTTGCCTTATCTACCCTGTAAAATCGCTCAAAAATCCTATCCTGATATTCCTCGGCAATACCAATACCGGAATCCGATACCTTTACATAAAAATAATCATGGTCAGCATCAAGGGAAACCTTTACCCATCCACCGGCAACATTGTACTTAATACCGTTTTCCACAAGATTAGAAAAGGCGAGTGTCAGTTTTACCTCATCCACATCCGTAATAACGGTGCGAAAGCCTTCAAAAGCAAGCTCTATATTGCGCTTTCCCGCAATCGGGCGAAGCCTCTTTAAAATCAATTCGAGCATCTCATTAATATTTACCGATGTCAGATTCAGCTCTGCGGCCTTCTTATCCATCTTTACAAGTGAAAGCAAATCATTGATAATCTGATTTTCCCTGTCAATTTCTTCGACAATATCCTTCATAAAGTCCTGATAAAGCTCTTTTGGCGCATCCGGCTGCATATTCAAGGAATCCGCCAGCACCTTAATGGACGTCATCGGCGTCTTAAGTTCATGGGAGACATTTGAAACAAACTCCTGCCTTGAATCCTCCAATGTTTTCAGCTTCACAAGCATTTTATTAAAAGCATCGGAAATCTGGACAATTTCATTGTAGCCTTCAAGATTGACTTTCTCATCAAAATGCCCCTCAGACACATGGTTAATCGTCTTTGCGAGCGCTTTAAACGGCTTTGAAAATACTCTTGAGAAAAAGAAGGCAAGCACAGCAAGTATCACCGCAATCACCAAAAAGACAAAATTGCTCATCCAGCGTATATGCAGATAAGCCGCTGTTTTTGTCGCCGTGGACGAGCTTAAAAGCATCGCGCCTTTAACAACGCTGTGACTTTCACTTTTACTGACAATCGGAATACTAAGTTCAATAATATCAAGCTCTTTGTTATGATGCCACACCTGACTGCCGCGCATACACTTCATCGCATCCTCCGAAACAACCTCTTTTCCGACATCCCGATAATAGGTGTCCCACACAGCGGTATATGTATCATCAATCACAATAATGCGCCCGTCATAAACCGATGCCAGCTGAATCATCTGATTATTGAGATTATCACTGCTGCCGCCGTCAAAATAGCCCTCCTCAAGCATCTGCTCAGTAATTGTCTCGCAGTGCTGACGAATATTTTCAACACGTTCGCTATATAATCTGTCCTTTATATCGACAAGAAGGATTCCACGCATGATAAATAACGGAATGATTGAAATGCATATAAACATCAAAATCAGCCGAAAATACATACTGCGAAAGAATCCTGTCTTTTTACCGTTTTTACTTTTTATATGTCTTTTTTTACTTCTGGAAAAAATAGCCAACACCCCATTTTGTATGTATATATTTCGGTTCACTCGGGTTGCTTTCTATCTTTTCACGCAGACGGCGCACATGAACGTCCACAGTACGCACATCTCCCGGATAATCATAACCCCACACAAGATTCAACAGCTTCTCGCGGTTATAGACCTTATTCGGATTCATAATTAAAAGCTCAAGCAAATCAAATTCCTTCGCCGTCAGGTTTACCTCTTTGTTATCAATAAATACACGGCGGCTGTCCATATCAATGCGCATATCGCCTGCCACAAGCTGCTTTGTATCCTCCTTAACCGGCGCTTTGACACGCATACGGCGCATAATTGCCTTAATTCTTGCCTTCACCTCAAGGATGTTAAAAGGCTTTGTGATATAGTCATCGGCGCCGTATTCCAAACCTAAAATCTTATCCATATCATCGCCCTTGGCCGTCAGCATAATAATCGGCACATCAGAAAACTCCCGAATTGCCTGGCATACTTCAAAGCCATTCATCTCCGGCAGCATCACGTCCAAAAGAATCACATCATAGGCATTTGCCGAAGCCATCTCTAGGGCTGTCTTTCCGTCATAGGCAACAAAAACCTCCATATTATCCTGTTCAAGACTGAATTTTAAACCTTTAACGATAATCTTTTCATCATCGACAACTAATACTTTTCTCTCCATATTTCCTCCATCTCACAATCAGCATCACAAAAACATCCTACCCGGCACAAATCAGCGTCTTTATGTTTTCAAAGACACCATCCTTAATTCCCGGCACCTGCTTTAGGGCATCCACTGATGCAAAAAATCCGTGAGCCTCACGGTAAGCGATAATCTGTGCGGCCTTTGCCTCTCCGATGCCCGGAAGTGTCATCAGCTCTGCTACCGATGCCTTATTAATGTCCAAAAGTCCCAAAGCCTCATCTCCGCTGTCATGAACCGAAACATCATTGACTGACGGTACATCAATCTTTTGTCCGTCCTCCATCATCTGCGCCAAATTAATTGCCGACGTATCTGCATCCTCCGAAAATCCGCCAGCCGCCTCAATCGCCGCCTCAATCCTGTCACTGCAATGCAGTGTATAGACCCCGGCATGCTTAACCGCACCGCACACATAAACACAAACTGTCTCTGTCAAAGACTGCCTGTTACCGGCCGGTGCGTCTTCACTGCCTTTTTTATTATCTTCACTTTTTATGTTAACTTCGCTCTCAATTAAAATCCCGCCGGTACTATCGGTCTGTAAAATTACTTCCGTCTCACCCCCGCCGGGTCTGTTCTGACAGCTGTACAAAATACCGCAAACCAAAACCGCCGCGGCCAACGCTGTCAATTTTATCATCTTTTTGCGCAATATTCCCGCCTCCTTAACGAAAGGGGAAAATCCGCCTGATAAATCTGCACATATTTATTCTACATAAAGATTTGAGAATTTACAAGCCGCTTTTTCAACAATTATGAAAAACTTTTACCTTTATTTCCATTTAAAAATCACAATACCGATGACCGATACTAAAAGCCCTGCTGCCTTTGTCCATGAAAAAGCTACTTTTTCCACACCAAACAAACCAAAAAGCTCAATCACATAAGCCACGGCCAGCTGGGCGACAACGATTAAAAGCGCCGCCTTTGCAGGTCCTAACTGATTCATGCTCATAATGACGGTCAGCGTAATAAATGCACCGATGACACCGCCTAAAAGCAAATATTTTTTATCGACCTGCAAAAGCATACCAAAGCTTTCCCTTCCTTTAAAAAGCCACGCGCCAAGACAGACAATCAACGCTGAAAACTGCACCCAGCTGTTTGACACCCACAGACTTGTCTGCTTCGTTACTTCTGTATTAAATACCCCCTGAATACTCATCAGTGCCCCGGAAATCAAAGCAATTAAAATTCCTGACATAATAAAACCTCCGTATCTCTTTACTTTGGCTTAGTATACCCTTGCCATGTAAAAATATACAGAGGTTTCCATTCTTATTAGCCTTCCATTTGCCGAAGCACTTTCCTAAACAGGAAGAAGAAAAGCACCGCCGTAAATGATACGGCAATCACATCGGCTACCGGCTCTGCCATGTAAACAGCCATCGTCTGGTTTTCCTTCATAATCTGAGGCATAATATAAATCAGAGGTATGAGCAGTACAAATTTTCGCATCACTGCCACAGTAATCGATGCCTTCGCCTTTCCCAAAGAAGTAAATGCCATCTGACAGGCCATCTGTATGCCAAAAATAAGCATCGCCGCCGCATAAATTCGAAGTGCATCCTTTGTAAAATCAATGTAGACTGCCTCCGGTGTAAACATTGCGGCAAATGCCTGCGGAAATACCATAACTAAAAGCCACAAAAGCGTAGAATAGCAAAGACTTGCCTTCAACAAAAGCTTATAGACAGCCTTTACGCGCCCTGCATTTTTTGCGCCGTAATTATAACTCATAATCGGCTGCGCGCCCTGCCCAAGCCCCTGCAGAGGAAGCATCGCAAACTGCATCACACTCGTAAGAATTGTCATTGCGCCCACAGCGATATCACCGCCGTATTTTAACAGAGAAGAATTAAAGCATACGGAAATAATACTTTCGCTGGATTGCATAATAAACATGGATGAGCCAAGAGCGATACTCGGCAAAATAACATTCGCGCGAAGACGCATATTTTTCTTTTGAAGTCTTAAAACCGTCTTCTTTCCGAAAAGAAAACTTAATACCCATGCACATGACAATGCCTGTGAAATAACAGTTGCCAAAGCAGCACCTTTAACGCCCATATTCATTCCGAAAATAAAAATCGGGTCAAGAATAATATTGGCAACGGCACCAATCAGTACGGAAAACATACCGATTTTTGCAAAGCCCTGCGCGGTGATAAATGTATTCATCCCAAGCGTCAGCTGAACAAAAATTGTGCCGACAGCATAAATATTCATATAGGCAACGCCATACTCAATCGTCTTGGAACTGGCACCGAAAGCCATCAAAAGCTGTCGGTTAAACGCAAGCAGCATAACTGTCAGTACCGCAGCAACAATGATTTGCATCATAAAACAATTACCTAATGTTTTTTCTGCGGATTCCTTATCGCCCTTACCCATAAAAATACTTGCCCTCGGTGCACCGCCGCTGCTTACAAGAGATGCAAATGCAGCCACAATCAAAATCAGCGGCATACAAACGCCGACACCTGTCAGCGCCAGCGAACCTTCATTAGGAATATGCCCGATATACATGCGGTCAACAATATTGTAAAGCATATTAATCATCTGGGCAGTCACCGTGGGCAGCGCCAGCCTAAATAGTAATTTACCGATTGGTTCTTTCCCTAAAAAATCCTTATTCTCCATCCTTGGCTCTCCTTCCTTGTGTCCTGCCGGCATCTGTCAGCGCCATCTGTATTGTATTTCTGACTAACTCAAATGCCACCGGATTCATACCGCTGTTAATGACAATATCTGCCATACTTCGCGTCGGGTCCACATACTGATAATGCATCGGCTTTACCGTTGTCAGATACTGTTCGGCAACACCCTCAATATCACGTCCCCTCTCCTTGACATCACGTATAATTCTTCTTAATATACGTTCATCCGCATCGGCCTCCACATAAATTTTAATATCCATCAAATCTCTCAGCTGCTCATTGGCAAGTACAAGAATCCCTTCTAAAAGAATCACTCGTTTAGGCTCAATATGCATTGTCTCTTTTGCCCGCGTATAGCGTGTAAAATCATAAGTCGGGCAATCAATGGCTTTCCCTGCCTTTAATGCCTCTAAATGATGAATCAAAAGCTCTGTCTCCATAGCATCCGGATGGTCATAATTCGTTTTTTTGCGTTCTGCCATCGTCATATCCGACTGGTCGCGATAATAATTATCGTGATAAAGCACTGCAACCTCGTCCTTAAAGGCCTCCTTCAATTTTTTCGTAAATGTTGATTTTCCCGAACCTGTGCCTCCGGCAATACCTATAACAATACTTTTCATCGTTTTTCACTCCTCTTTGCAAGGCACAAACTGCCCGCAAGCCTTTCTCTTACCTTGTCTGCGCATCAAATAAACTTTCTAAAATAAACCATGTCCTTCAGCTGTACGCCCGCCTCATAAATCGGATGGTCATAGTTGTCCGTAAAAAAATTTTTAATATAGTGCGAGCGCCTGAAGCCGCATTTTTCATAAAACGGTACCGTCATCGGACTGTCCCCCGTGCCTACCTGCAAAATATCATAATCTTTTTGATATGTCCGCTCAATAAACGCAATGAGCGCACGTCCATAACCCTTTCCCTGAAAAGAGGACTCTACGGCAATGCTTTTAATTTCAAGAATGCCTCCGCCCTCATCTGTCACAATACATTCTCCCTTAATACCGTTATCATTAAGTACATACATGCTTCCTCTTTCTATATATCTGTCTATCATACTTTCCTGTTCATCTGCCAAAAGCAGCAAAGAAAGATACTGTTTTTTATCCGACTGAACTTTAAAAATCTCCATACCTATTTTCCATCCTCCCGATAGATTTTATTTTATGCTATTTTTTGATTGATGGCAAATCATTTTTCCAACAAAAAAAGATACCTCACGGTGAAGGTATCTTTTATAATGCTAAGTCAAAGTATCAAGGACACCACACAGCTTAACCGCAAATTCATCAATATGTGCTTTTTCAATCACAAGAGGCGGAAGCAGACGAATAACATCTGTGCCGGCACTGATAATAATTAGCCCGGCCTCAAGCGCCTTTGAAACAATGACTCCCGGTGCATAACCCGAAACGACAAGTCCCTGCATCAGCCCTGCCCCGCGGCGCTCTGTAATGAAATCATATTTTTCAACAATCTCATCCAACTTCTGCACAAAATATTCGCTTATTTGTCCGGCATGTTCTGTGATATGTTCTTCCTCAAAAATATCAAAAACCTTGCTGACCGCCGCACACACCAGCGGGTTGCCGCCGTAGGTCGTTCCGTGGTCACCCGCTTTTAAAGAAGCCTCGGCTGTTTTTTGATTTAATATAAAGGCACCGACCGGAACACCGCAGCCGAGCGCTTTGGCACAGGTCATAATATCCGGCACAACATCATATTTCTGGCTTGCAAACATGAAACCGGTACGCCCCATACCGCACTGGATTTCATCAAAAATAAGAAGAATATCCAGCTCATCGCAAAGTGCGCGAAGTCCCTTTAAAAACGCACCGTCTGCCGGGTAGACACCGCCCTCGCCCTGGACAGGCTCTAAAATAATAGCGCACGTTTTTTCGTTAATCAGCGCTTTGACACTGTCTAAATCATTAAAATCCGCAAACCGTATATTTCCGATTAAAGGCTTAAAAGCCTCCTGATATTTAGGATTACCCGTAACCGAAAGTGCACCGTAGCTTCTTCCGTGAAATGAATGGTTCATCGCAATTATTTCATGGTCCGTTGTCCCATCCTTTAAATAGGCATATTTTCTTGCCGCCTTAATGGCGCCCTCCACGGCCTCCGTGCCGCTGTTTGTAAAAAACACCTTATCCATGCCCGAAGCCTTTACAAGCTTCTCGGCCGCTTCAACAGCCGGTACATTGTAATACAGATTTGATGTATGAATTATTTTATCCAGTTGTCCCTTCACAGCCTCTGTGTAGCCTTTATGATGATAGCCAAGGGCAAACACACCGATGCCCGAGGCAAAATCAAGATATTTCTTGCCTTCCGTATCATAAATATAGACACCCTCTGCCCTGTCAAACACAACAGGAAAGCGGTTATAAGTATGCAAAATGACATTTTCTGCCTGTTCAATTACCTCAGTCATCGCCATGATAACACCTGCTTTCATCTTCTGCTAAAATTGCTGTGCCAATGCCCTTGTTCGTAAATATTTCAAGCAGCAGGCAATGCAGTATACGTCCGTCTAAAATGTGCACCCGGGATACACCGCCCTCAATGGCATCAATACAGTTTCCTAATTTCGGAAGCATGCCGCCGCCAATAAAGCCGCTCGTCAAAAGCTCTTTCGCCTCATCAATCGTCATCTCGGAAATCAATGTGGATTTATCATCCCTGTCTTTATAAACACCCTCGATGTCCGTCAAAAAAGCAAGCTTTTCCGCCTGCATTGCTTTTGCAATTGCACAGGCCGCATCATCTGCATTAATATTATAAGTTTCAAAGCAATCGTCCAAACCGATTGGACAGACAATCGGCAGAAAATCCTTTTCAAGCAAATCATAAAGAATTTTGGGATTTACCTTTGTAATCTCGCCCACATAGCCGATATCCTCGCCATCGGAATATTTCTTTTTCACTTTTAAAAGACCACCGTCTTTGCCGCTGATGCCAATTCCGAGCACGCCCAATTCCTCCACGAGCTGAACGAGGGATTTGTTGACATAATTCAAAACCATTTCCGCAATTTCCATCGTCGGCTTATCCGTCACCCGAAGTCCGTTGACAAACCGCGGCGTCATGCCGGCTTTTTCAACCCAGCGGCTGATTTCTTTACCGCCGCCGTGCACAATAATCGGTTTAAATCCAACCAGCTTTAAAAGTGTCACATCCTTAATCACATTGCGCTTTAATTCTTCGTCAACCATGGCGCTTCCGCCGTATTTTACAACAATTACCTTTCTGTTAAAACGCTGTATGTAAGGCAGGGCTTCAATAAGTACCTCCGCCTTATGCAATGATTCATTAATTTTTTCTGTCATAATATCCTCCTGTCAGCTTCTGTAATCGGCATTGATTTTGACATAATCATAAGTTAAATCACAGCCCCAGGCCGTTGCCGCGGCCTCACCCATCTTTACATCCGCAATGGCTGTCACTGCCTCACAGTCAAGAATCATTGAAGCCTCCGCCTCATCATACCCTGTGGACACACCGTTTTCTATAATCTTTAACTTGCCGACCGCGCTTTCAAAATACAAATCTACCTTTTCCGGGTCAAAGGAAACGCCGGAATAGCCCATCGCACAAAGGATTCTTCCCCAGTTGGCATCATGACCGTAAATCGCCGCTTTTGTAAGGCTTGAAGTCACAACAGATTTAGCAAGCGTTACTGCATTTTCCTTTGTATCCGCACCGATGATTTTCACCTCAAAAAGCGCTGTCGCACCCTCGCCGTCCCCGGCAATTTTCTTTGAAAGATATGTATTCACCGTATTTAATGCTGTCTTAAACTTTTCATAGTCCTCGTTTTCCGTGTCGATTAAAGGATTTTTTGCCTCGCCGTTGGCAAGCAAAAGCACAGTATCATTAGTCGATGTGTCACCGTCAACAGAAACCATGTTGTACGTATCCTTCACATCCTCCTTTAATGCCTTTGTCAGAAGCTCTTTTGTGATTGCGGCATCGGTTGTAATAAAACCGAGCATTGTACACATATTCGGATGAATCATGCCCGAGCCCTTGCACATACCGCCGACAGTCACTGTCTTTCCTCCGGCTTCAAAAGAAACCGCAATGTGCTTTGGCACTGTGTCCGTTGTCATAATAGCTCTCGCAGCCTTCGTCCCCGCCTCCAAAGTCTCAGAAAGTTCCGGCGCCATCTGTCCGATGCCCGCACAAATTTTATCCATCGGCACCTCCATGCCGATGACACCTGTCGATGCGACAAGCACCGAGTTCTCGGGAATATTCATCGTTTCACTGACGGTCTGCGCCGTCTCGCTGCAATGCTTTAAGCCCTTTTCACCGGTGCAGGCATTGGCAATACCCGCATTAATGACAACCGCATGGACATACTCCGATGTCTCGACGATGTTCATGTCCCATTTTACAGGCGCCGCCTTCACAATATTTGTTGTAAATGTCCCGGCACACACGCACGGCGTTTTGCTGTAAATCATCGCCATATCCGCTCTGTCTTTATATTTAATGCCTGCCGCTGTGCTTGCCGCATAAAATCCCTTTGGAGATGTCACACTTCCCTTAAATGTATCCATAAAGTCATCCTCCTTAGCTCAGCAATTAAATGCCGTAATATTTTCATCATTTAATGTAAAATCATAATAGTTGATGTCACTTCGCCTCGTCCAGCCAATCCCTTTCCAGAAAGCATTACCCTCTGTATTGTCCGTAAACGCAATTAGGCAAACCTTATTAATATGCTCATCCTTTAATGCCCGCATCGCCTCAACGGCCATCGCCTTTCCAATCCCATGCTTTCTGTGGCTTTTTTCCACACATACATGGTAAAAGCAGCCGATACGGCCATCATGTCCGCATAAAATCGAGCCGACAATCTGTCCGTCCTTCTCTGCCACAATACTCGTTGACGGATTTCTTCGTATAAATCTTTCCACCCCGGCTCTCGAATCATCAATGCTTCGAATACCAAAGCCCCGGATTGTTTTCCATAAAGCATAGACACGGTCATAATCTTCAATTTTCATCTGCCGTATGCACATATTTTCCATAAGCACTATCGCCTCCGACGTTTTATTACGGGAACATCGGCACAAGGTTTAAACCTGCCGCCTCATCCAAGCCAAACAGCAGATTCATATTCTGAACCGCCTGTCCTGCTGCCCCCTTCACAAGATTATCCAAGGCCCCCATCATCACAATACGGTTTGTGCGCGAATCAACCTTGTAACTAATATCCACATAATTGCTGCCCTCAACCCAGCGCGTCTCAGGACACTCCCCATCATCGAGAAGACGTATAAAGGTTTCGTCCTGGTAATATTTTTCATAGGCTTTACGCACCTCCAAGTCACTGACGCCGGGTTTAAGTGACGCATAGGCTGTGACAAGGATGCCGCGGTTCATCGGCACAAGATGCGGTGTAAAGGTCAGCGTCACTTCCTCACCGGCTGCGTAGGAAAGCTGTTCCTCAATTTCCGGCGTATGGCGGTGGCTGCACACACCGTAGGCCTTCATATTTTCATTGACCTCGCAGAAAAGATTAGCTGTCTTTGCACCTCTGCCGGCGCCTGACGTTCCCGACTTGGCATCGACAATAATACTGTTCATATCAATCAGCCCTTCCTTCGCTAAAGGATAAATTGTCAAAATCGAGCAGGTTGTATAACAGCCCGGGTTGGCTACAATCCTTGCCAAAGGAATACTTTTTCTGTTAATCTCACACAATCCGTAAACCGCTTCTTTAATATAGTCGGGACACGGATGCTTTATGCCATACCATTTTTCATAAATATTCACATCTTTAATACGAAAATCCGCACTCAAATCAATAATCTTTGTATTTTTAAGCACTTCCTCATTGATTAAAGAAGCACACAGTCCCTGCGGCGTCGCTGTAAAAATGACATCGGCTTCCTTTGCCAGCGTCTGCATATCGTCATCTTTGCAGGATAAATCCACAAGCTTAAACATATTTTTATAAACCTCGGCATACTTCTTATCTATATAGCTTCGCGAACCATACCACACAATTTCTGTCTGAGGATGGCGAAGCAAAAGCCTTACAAGTTCCTGTCCCGCATAACCTGTCGAACCGATAATTCCTGCTTTAATCATCATCTTTTCATCTCCCAACCTTTTGCGCACTGTCAATTTAGCACAGCAAAAGCTTTTTCAATTATATTAATACAACCGCTTTCTGTTGTAAATACACTTTTTCAATAACTTTATTCATAATTATTCATAAATCTTCGTCATTTTTACTGTAAATGCATAATTATTTAAAAAAAGTTTATATTTTTTCAATTTTGCTATTGCATTATAAAATAAAAAGGTGTATAGTAACAGTCATATCGAACAGAGCACATTAAAATTTATGGAAATACGGGAGGCATTTATTATGAAAGAAAAAGTTATTTTAGCCTACTCAGGCGGATTAGACACAACAGCCATTATCCCATGGCTTAAAGAAAATTTTGATTACGAAGTTGTTTGCTGCTGCGTTGACTGCGGTCAGGGCAACGAACTGGATGGGCTTGAGGAAAGAGCAAAGCTTTCAGGCGCTTCCAAATTATATATTGAAAATATCATTGACGATTTCTGCGATAACTACATTGTTCCTTGCGTTCAGGCCAATGCGGTTTATGAAAACAAATATCTTTTAGGTACATCTATGGCACGTCCTGCCATTGCAAAGCGCCTTGTGGAAATTGCCCGCAAGGAAGGCGCCACAGCCATCTGTCATGGCGCTACCGGTAAAGGCAATGACCAGATTCGTTTTGAGCTTGGTATTAAAGCGCTGGCGCCGGATATTAAGATTATCGCACCATGGCGTATGACCGATGTCTGGACAATGCAGTCCCGCGAGGATGAGATTGAATACTGCAAACAGCACGGCATTAACTTACCGTTTTCTGCAGACAACAGCTACAGCCGTGACCGTAACTTATGGCATATCAGCCATGAAGGTCTTGAGCTTGAAGACCCTGCACTTGAGCCGAATTATGAGCATCTTCTTGTGCTCGGTGTCACTCCTGAAAAAGCACCGGAGGAAGGCGAATACGTGACAATGACATTTGAAAAAGGCGTGCCGACAAGCGTCAACGGTGAAAAGATGAAAGTTTCCGAGATTATTACAAAATTAAACGAACTCGGCGGCAAACACGGCATCGGTATTGTCGATATCGTTGAAAATCGTGTTGTCGGTATGAAATCCCGCGGCGTTTATGAAACACCGGGCGGCACAATTCTTATGGAAGCCCATCAGCAGCTTGAAGAACTTGTGCTCGACCGTGCCACAATGGATGTGAAAAAGGATATGGGCAACAAACTAGCTCAGATTGTTTATGAAGGCAAATGGTTTACACCGCTGCGCGAGGCTGTTCAGGCTTTCGTCGAATCCACACAGCAGTACGTGACAGGCGAAGTGAAATTTAAACTTTACAAGGGCAATATCATTAAAGCCGGCACAACTTCTCCTTATTCACTGTACAGTGAATCCTTGGCAAGCTTTACAACAGGTGACCTTTACGACCACCACGACGCGTCAGGCTTCATTACACTTTTCGGTCTTCCGCTCACTGTAAGAGCAATGAAGATGGCAGAAGCCGAAGAAAATAAATAAGCCCATTCTATATCTCAAATATATACAGCGGCATTGCCGCAAAAAAGAACAGTCCGATGCACGGGCTGTTCTTTTTTGCGCAATCAAACTTTTACTGTCAATGAAGTTTTTTTTCTTGCCTGCCTGTAAATTTTCACATATAATAATATATAGATAGCAAACTGTGCCGGAAGTTTCCGGCATCTAATTCTTATGTGTATTGGAGGCGTTATGAAAATCAAAGAAAAAGAACACCTTAAACCTTCTCCGAAAATGTCCCGCAACCGTCAGTTTTTTATTCTCTCACTGTTTCCGGGATATTTTTTACTTATAGCACTTGTTTCTGAACCATTCCCGGATATTTTAAAAGGACTTTATACAATTTTTACTGAACCGGATATTTTAATTACGGATTATATCGCCCTCGGCGGTATCGGCGCTGCCTTTTTCAATGCGAGTATTTTAACATTTATGTGCATCGGTATTATATATCTGTTAAAAATGGAAATTACCGGCTCAGCCATCACCTCCATATTTCTGATGATGGGCTTTTCCCTTTTCGGAAAAAATATTGTCAACATATGGGCAATCCTTCTTGGTGTCGTTCTTTATTCGGCTTATCATAAAGAGCACCTTTCCAAGTACATTTATGTCGGCTTTTACGGCACAAGCCTTTCACCGATTATTACCGAAATTATTTATATACAGGAATTGCCGTCGGCGCTTTCTTTCCTGTGCAGCATTCTTATCGGTGTCATTATGGGCTTTTGTCTGCCGCCGCTGTCCACCCATTTATTTTATGCACACAAAGGCTTTTCCCTGTACAATGCCGGTTTTTCTGCCGGACTTATTGCAACCATCGTCGTTTCTGTTTTCAAGTCCTACGGCATGACTGTAGAAACAAGAAACATATGGTCCACAGGCAACAACGAGCTTTTTATGGAAGTGCTGTTCGGATTTTTTATTATCCTCTTTGTCATGGGGATGGTCCTTGAACACGGCTGGGATGTCTTTAAAAAATACCGCCACATTTTGACTGCGGACGGTATTATGGGTACAAACTATATTGCAAGAGACGGACTGCCCGCCACTCTCATCAACATGGCAGTCAACGGCATGTTTGCCACTGTTTATGTTGTCGCCATCGGCGGCGAATTAAACGGCCCGACTATCGGCGGTATTTTTACGATTGTCGGCTTTTCCGCCACAGGAAAGCATCTTCGTAATATTGCGCCGATTATGATTGGCGTATGGCTCACAAGCCTGACGGCCCACTGGAATATTACAGACCCGTCAGTCATTCTTGCCGCCCTCTTTTCGACAACACTGGCGCCGATTGCAGGAAAGTACGGCATCATCTGCGGCCTGATTGCAGGCTTTTTGCACGCTTCACTCGCCTTAAATATCAGTCTCATTAACAGCGGCATGAATCTTTACAACAACGGCTTTGCCGGCGGTCTTATTGCCACCTTCCTCGTCCCGATTATCAACTGTATCGAGGACAGACGGGCAAGGGCAAAAGAAGAACTATTATAAAAGTTAAAGGACGCAGGATTTTTACTTTACCTGCGTCCCTTTATTTTCTGCAATTATCCAAGCGCCTTCGCTTTTTCATAACTACCCTTCCAATAATCATCTTTGTCAATCACCGCATACCAGCGGTTATCCTTGCTTCTTTCCCACGCATCATCAGCCATATACAAGCTGCTGTCACCGTCCTCGACTGTCCGTATAAGGACAAAAGCCTCCTTGGTTTCTGCAACGATTTCAGGATAAATACCATTGACGATAAACTTACCGCACGGCTTCTTATCCCCACTTTCAAGAGACATTGCTATGTAGCTGCTCTCGCCTGTCTTATCATCCAACACATAAAAAATCATCCTGCCATCCCACATATAATCTGTAAGATATGCCCTTGCCGATGTATTTTCAGGACTCAAAATCTGTCCCACAGCATTTTCCTCACCTGTCGTCAAATCCATATAAAGCACGGTATTATTGTCCTTACCCATATAATACAGCTTATTGTCATAAATACGCCACGCACCGTACTCTGCTTTATTTGGCAAATTAAAGCTTTCTTCCTTTCCGCTGCCGATGTTGTATGCTGTAATCTTTTCGTTTCTCATATAGAAAATATTATCCCCGGCAACGCCATAGCGGCGCATATCAATATCCGCCTTCACCTTTCCGACGCGTTCCTGCTGCTTTGTTCCCATATTCATGCGAATAATATATCTGAAGTTTTTATCAAAATCCACATTTTCTTTTTCAAGCTTTTCACTAAAATAGTAAATATCTTGGTTATCTCTGTCATAGGCTAAGAAAATCCATGCCTTATACGGCGACATACCCTCATCAAAATAACAGATTCGGCAGCAATCTGAACCGTCCGGCTCGCTGACATACATCGCATCCCGTCCGTTTTTTTCTGTGCCAAAGGTATAAAGCTTTTTATCAATCAGATATCTATGGTCTGCCCATCGGCTGCCGGAATTATCATCAGCCCCTGTCTGCGCCATATATGCCGTCCCGGATGTCTTGATTTCAGATGCCCGCTTTGCCTTTAAATCAAGATAAAGCTGCCCTTCGCCATCCGAATAGGCTGCCGCTTCATCGCGAACATAAAACCCGTCCATCCACGGCACAATGATATTCTCATAAGGGTCGGTCGGCAAATAGCCTTTAGCCTCAAGCGCAATCGAGTCTTCACCGACAACAGCCATACGACGGTTTCTTGTCAGTTCAGCTACTTGCGCGCGCTCAATCGTTTCAACCGTATTTTGAACCGACAACGGACTTCCGCAGCCCACCACAGCCACAGCAAAAAACATCGCCGCAATGATTGCCGCCCCAATATTTCTTGAACGGGCGATAATAGAAAATTCTCCGATTTTTGAAATACGTTTTTTTAAAAAAGATGACTTAAACGGAAGCGCCTGTGAGCATAAAATTCCGGCGCCCTTCTGCTTTTGACTTGCCGCGAGGCTTATAAGGCTTCTGCCATAGTCAAGACGTTCCGCCCTGTCTTTTTTGCAAATCACATAATAGTCGCAGGCAAATTCCGCGTCCCGCAAGGATATAAGCGCTGCTGCCCAGACAAGCGGATTAAACCATTGAAGGACAACACAACCCCAACGCACCAAATGCCAAAAATAATCTCTGTGCTTTATATGTCCCAGCTCATGCTCGAGCACACAATTTAACAGCCCTTCACTTTCTAAACTTCTCCTGTCAATATATATGGCCGGTTTTATAATGCCGAAAACAAAAGGTGCGCCAACCTGTTCAATCACATAAATATTTATACCGTCAACCGTTTCAAAATAAACCCTGTTTTTCCTGAGCTTTGCTGCAAAGTTCCCATTTTTTGCAGCAAGCATGGCCGTCACGGTCATCGCACCGGCAAGCCATATAATGACGGATGTCCGAAACTGCCTGTCCGCTTTTGACGTATCTTCTCCCGATTTATCCACCAAAGCCCCGTTTTCCGCCAAAGGTGATGCAGGCTTATCCACCAAGGCTTCTGACTTTTCCACGAAATCCCCAATGGCTTCTGAAGGCTTTTTCCCTTCACCTGGCAGTATTTCAGACCGCTTAGCATCTTCTTCGGAATAATGCGCCTCTCCGTCCTTTTTCGCAGACAGTATGCTTTCATTAAGCTGCCACTTTGTCTCAACAACTGTAATTACCTTTTTCTCCTGCTTTGGCATATACTGCGAAAATGGCAGGGGAATAAGGATTCTTACTGCCGCAAGCAGCCACACCGCATAAATAAGCGTTGGACTTACCCTATCTCTTGCAATCTGCCTGAAAACAAGAATTGCTATAATCAACATACTGGTCGTTAATATAACCTCCGCCATGAAAACACCTCCCGTCGCCCGCGCACTACCTATCCGACAGCTTCTTCTCCAAAAGCTTTATAAGCTCATCTGCCTCCTCATCACTTAAATGGTCATCGACAAGTGATGATACCATAAGTCCTATTTTCCCATCAAAGACTCTGTTTAAAAAAGCTTCTGACTCCGCCTTTACAGTCTTATCCTTCTCCGGCACGGCACGGTAATGCTTTGCCCGGCCGATTTCCTCATAAGCGACAAGGTTCTTTGCTTCCATCTTCTTTAAAAAAGAGATAATCGCATGCCGCGTCCATCCGGTCGTGTCCTTAAAAGCCGCTTCAAGCTGGGCGATTGTCATATCCCCTTTGTCCCAAAGCTTTTCTAAAATTTCCCATTCCGAATTTGAAATTGTCTTTCGCATATAAACCTCCTATTAGTAATTATTAAGTTACTTAAATAGTAACATTTGAATTACTTTTTGTCAAGGAAATTTTTACAGTTTCACCGCTCTTGTCGCCACAAATGACGGTATATTGTGCTCATGAAGATTGCCTGAGCCATTCGTGTCTTCATATAAATCCGTCAGTGTAAACCCGGCTTTGAGCTGTCCGCCGATTTGTTCTTCAAGCGTATGTGAAAACTGCACGCCCATATTCGCAGCAAGCCCTTCTTCATAAAGTTTTTTATCCTTCAGCGGATTATACGGCAGCTTATGGGCGATGCGTTCTTCCTTTTCATCAAAAATAAAATTTGTGCCAATGTCATATCCCCCAAGAAAAATGCCGCCCTTTTTCAACACCCGGTAACATTCCTTAAAAATAGGCTCAACCTTTTCCACATAACAGTTAGATACCGGATGAAAAATCATGTCAAAACTTTCATCTTCAAAAGGAAGCCGCTTTGTCATATCGGCTCTGATAATCTCTATCTCATAACCTTCCCGTTCGGCAACGAGCCGCTCACTCTCACACTGCTGTTTAGAATAATCCAAAACTGTGCATTTAGCCCCAAGCGCCGTAAGAATCGGCATCTGCTAATCGTTTCCGCATTAATTTCCTGATAATTCATCTCGATTCTCCTTCAATTTCCCGAATAATAAGAGGGGGCAGAGCCTATGGCCCTACCCTCTGTAATAATTAATCAAACATCCTTTTAAAATAATTTCACGCTCGTCATCAGTCAAGTCACCTATATTCAGTGTAAATTCCTTCACTGTATCGCCGACAACATACGCTTTCATAGATGATGCTTTATTCATCACGGCCTCGCGAATACCCGGCACGAATAAATAATCGCCGTTTTTAAACGGAAGCTCGCCCTTTTCAATTAAGAATGGCAGCATACCCCAGTTAATCAAATTTGAGCGGTATCTCTTTGTCGCATACTCATTGGCAATATTCGCCCAGCCGCCAAGCACTTTCTGACAGGAAGCCGCCTGTTCTCTGGCAGAGCCATCCCCCGGTTTAACCGCAAAGATTGTACTTCCGATACCGCAGTTTTCACTTGAGAGCTCAGGGCAAATTTCTGCCTTTACCTTATCCCACACAGGTGCGATTTCTGCAAAAGCTTCTCCGATTGAATTTCCAGAAACTCTTGCCTGCTCTGCCGCCTGTACTTCTTTGGCCCGCCCCACATAAGCCGGGTCCTTTCTTGAAAGTGCAAACTCTGCAAGCTTTAACGGATTTGAGCGGTAAGATGAAGTTTCCCCTGACGGAATTAATTCATCGGTTGTTGTTACAGGGTCGTGGATTTCAGATACAACCTTTAATAAAAGATTGTCTGTCAGCGCCTCCATCTTCGGCCAGTCTTTAATATTCGGTCCAAACTTAATTTCCACCGAAGCATCAGCAACACCCTTGCTGTCAAATACTCTGTTATCATAAATTCGTCTGTCAAAGAAATACTTCGGTTTTGAATAATCGGCATCAATATCCGTCGCCGCTGTCAAATAGCCTTTATTGGCCGCTGTTGCCGCAATCGAACGGGCATCCATCAGGGCAACCGAAGAAATCTGACCGCTCTGAAGCTTTGAACCCTCGCGGTTCGGGAAGTTTCTTGTTGAATGACGAATACTGAACGCATTATTGGCCGGTGTATCTCCTGCACCAAAGCACGGTCCGCAAAAAGCAGTCTTGACAATTGCCCCCGTCTCCATCAATGAAGCAACCGCACCATTTTTAACAAGTTCCATATAAATCGGCGTACTTGCCGGATAGACGCTCAATGTAAATTCATCCGGACCGATGCTTGTACCCTTCAAAATATCTGCGGCATCACAAATATTTTCAAAGCCGCCGCCGGCACAGCCGGCAATAATGCCCTGCTCAACATATAGGCGTCCGTTTCTCACCTTATCTCTCAGTTTAAAATCCACAGCGCCGTCTAAGCTCACAAGCGCCTTTTTCTCGCAATCCGCTAAAATATCCATAAGATTTGCGTTTAATTCTTCGATTGTATATGTATTGCTCGGGTGGAAAGGCATAGCAATCATCGGCTTAATCTTATCAAGCTCAACAAAAATCATGCCGTCATAATAAGCGGCAGCGCCCGGATGAAGTTCCTTGTAATCCTCACTTCTTCCGTGGATATCATAAAATTCCTTCACCTTATCATCAGTTACCCAGATTGAAGAAAGGCATGTCGTCTCTGTCGTCATAACATCGACACCGATTCTGTAGTCCACACTTAAATTGGCAACACCCGGTCCTACAAACTCCATCACCTTATTATTGACATAGCCATTTGCAAAAACCGCACCGATAATCGCCAGCGCAATATCCTGAGGGCCGACACCCTTTTGAGGCTTGCCTGTCATATAAACACCGATAACCTCAGGCATCTTAATATCGTAAGTCTTATTAAGCAGCTGCTTTACAAGCTCAGGTCCACCCTCGCCCATAGCCATCGTTCCGAGGGCACCGTAGCGTGTATGGCTGTCTGAGCCTAAAATCATACTTCCCGCACCGGCAAGCATCTCTCTTGCAAACTGATGGATGACGGCCTGATGCGGCGGAACATAGACACCGCCGTAGCGTTTTGCACATGAAAGACCAAACATATGGTCATCCTCATTAATTGTGCCGCCGACAGCACAGAGGCTGTTGTGACAGTTTGTCAGAATATACGGCATCGGAAACTTTTCAAGTCCTGAAGCCCGCGCTGTCTGAATAATGCCGACATATGTAATATCATGAGAAGTCAGTTTGTCAAATCTTATCTTTAACTGCTTCATATTGTCCGATGTATTATGCGCCTTCAAAATATTGTAAGCCATTGTCTCTTTTGCAGCGGCTTCCTTCGTCACATCCTGTCCAATCTTTGCCTTGAGTAATTCTGCCGCATCCGCACAATCTTCGATAATCTCGGTACCATTTAAAAGATAAGCACCGCCTTTTGTAAGCTGTATCATGGTCATCCTCCTTTGATTTAGCACTGTAACGTGTTATTTCTTCATTATAATAGTATTTTGAGTAATTTTCAATCCTTTTTTAGCGCACACTGCCTGCACAGACCGTAAAATACTGTTTTCGATTCATCAATCGCAAATCCTTCTTTTTCAAGCATTTCCTCCATAAAGCATCTGAGCGCCGGACTGTCTGCATGGACAACTGTGCCGCAGCGGCTGCACATCAGATGAAAATGCTTTTTACATTCCGGTGTATCGCCGGTGTATTGATAACAGGCAGGTACCTTGTCACTGAGCGTATACTTTCGTATAAGCCCCTCATCCTCTAACGCCTTTAAAAAACGATAAACTGTCGCCTTACTGACAGCTTCTCCGTTGCTTTGAAGACCATCCAAAATATCCTCCGCTTTTAAATGCACGTCCTTATGTGCCTGCATATATTTAAGAAGCACCGCCTTCTGTCTTGTGCGGCGGTTGACTTTTTCACAGGTCATATCCAATCCCCTTTACTTATTCTACAGCCGCTTTAAATATCTCATAAAACTCAGGATAGCTTTTTTTAAGTGACAGCGGCTTATACTGTTTTGTCAAAAAGCAATGCTCGCTTGTGCCTGTACTGCACAGCACACCTGTCTCTTTATTGACAATACTGTAGCGGCACTTCATCCGTATGCCGTTAAATTCCACAAGAGCTACATGAATACACACCGTTTCTGCAAATCGAATAGATACTTTATAATCACAAGATACACTTAAAACGGGAATAAATATCCCTGCTTCTTCCATCGCCTCATATGCAATTCCTATAGTTTCCATATAATAAAGACGGGCTTCTTCAAACCAGCGGATATAGTTTGAATGATGCACAATACCCATCTGGTCTGTCTCATAATAATTCGCCTTGCGCTCAAAAACAACTTCCTTAGGCACAATATCATTCATTGTTAATTCTACCAATGTCTTCACACCTTTCTCTTTTTAAAACCTATTTTATCACAAATAAAAAAAAATGTCATTGTTTTGCCGGATTATGCATAGGATAATAAAAAAACCATTAAGGAGGAGATATGATGTCCTTTAATCCCTTTGAAGAAAAACCGGTTCAAATTGATAAAACCTTTATGGACTGGTGTACACTAAGTCCGCGCCCTTATAACAAAGAAACAACCGACCCTTATACGAAAACACGTATTGTCTTAATGAATGGCACTGAATTTGAAGCCCAGTGGTTTTCAAGAAACTTTTCAAGACATTGCCCGGATAATGACTTGCGCCGTGAGCTGGCGCTTATTCGCCGTGTGGAACAGCAGCAGCAAAAACGTATTTCTGCCTTAAAGCCCCGCAATGAAACCATATTAGAGCATACGATTACCTATGAACAGCTCGCTGTCGATTTGACGGCCGAGCTTGCAAAGCATGAAACCGACTGTCATGTGATTAATGCCTTAAATATTGCTCTGTTGGAAGATTTCGACCATCTCTACCGCTACAGCAATCTTCTAAATCTTGAATACGGTGTTTATCCTGAAAAGCTTGTGGGCGGTTATACCGAAATCACACCGGGACGCCCTACAATCAGCGAGCACCGCTATCCGACAGACAGTATTTTTAAATATATCAGCAAAAACGCGTCACTTCAGACAAAACTGAATATTAATATTATTACGGCCGCCGAGCAGCAGACAATGAACTACTATATGAACGTTGCCAACCTTTACGACAAATCCGATATCGGACGAAATCTCTATAAAGAAATCGCCATGATTGAGGAACAGCATGTCAGCGAATACGAGAGCCTTAAAGATACAAAAGTCACTTGGCTGGAAGATTTACTGATGCATGAGTACACCGAATGTTATCTGTACTACTCCTGCTTTATGACAGAATGTGACGCCTATATTAAACAAATTTGGGAACAATGCCTGACACAGGAAATTGCTCATCTCCACAAGGCTGCAGAGCTGCTTTGCAAATATGAGCACAGAGAATGGCAGTCTGTTATCCCTAACGGTGCTTTCCCTGAAATTCTACGTCTCGGTCCAAACATCGACTATGTGCGCAGTGTGCTCGCCACGACTGTCGGCAACACCCAAAAAGGTGAATGTGTCGTGCCTCTTGGCCAGCTTTCCGATAATGATGTCTTTTTCTACTATCAAAATGTTGTAAATCATGACATCGAACAAGTCGCAAGTCACTGCATTATTGACAAATATATCAGTCAAAAAGGCGAGGATTACCGCTTTGAAACAGTACCTTCCCCTGTTTCACTGCTGCGTAGCCGCTGCTGTGACAACACAAGTCTCGGCAGAATTAAAGCCGACACACCGGCAGAATACAGTCAGTGCGGTACAACCGAAAATAATTGCGCCTGCAATCTGACAAAAGACTGCGGCTGCCGATAAAACAAACCTCCAATCCGGTAAAGTAAATTTTCCGGTTTGGAGGTTTTCCAAATCATTTCTAAATTATCTGCTCACCTTCGATGTATACCGCGCACACTTTAGTCTCGGATTTCATAATGTCCCCATCGGTTATTACAATGTCCGCATCCTTTCCTGCCTCAAGGCTTCCGACTCTGTCCTGTATTCCGAGGTGCTTTGCAGGATTGATTGTAATTGCCTTTAAGGCATCAAACGCATCCATGCCGGCTTTGACAGCCAAGCCTGCACAAAGCGGCAGGTACTGCTGAGGAATAACCGGAGAATCTGTAATGATTGACACCTGACAGCCGGCATTTGCCAAAATTCCCGCCGTTTCAAAGCTCTTTTCCCGAAGCTCTACTTTTGTCGCATGGCCAAAGGATGGGCCGACAGCTAAAGGATAATTTTCTTTTGCAAGCGCATCCACGATTAAATGTCCCTCGGTGCAATGCTCTAAAGTTAATTTCAGATTAAACTCTTTTGCAATGCGAATCGCTGTAAACATATCATCGGCTCTGTGGGCATGGGCTTTTAGCGGCATCTCGCCTTTAAGCACCGGAATTAAAGCCTCAAGCTTCATATCAAAAGCCGGTTTTTTCAGAGCCTCAGCCCCTGCTGCCTCTTTTCTTTCCATATAGTCCTTTGCCTTAAACAGCATCTCGCGAAGCTTTGACGCTGTTGACATTCTCGCATAATTATTTTTATCCTTATAGCACCGCTTTGGATTTTCACCAAAGGCACACTTCATCGCCACAGGGTTTTTGACAACCATATCATCCACGCGCTTACCGACAGTTTTAACAGCCACAAAAGTACCGCCGAGCACATTGGCACTTCCCGGGCCTGTTGCCGTGCACGTAATTCCCGCCTCTCTTGCAAGCGCAAATGTCTCATCCATCGGATTTAAACTGTCAATCCCGCGAAGCTGCGGTGAAATAATATCGTTCATTTCATTATAATCCTGACCTTCAAAACCGATGCCGTAACCGTCAAGGCCGATATGGCAGTGAGCCTCCACAAGCCCCGGATACACATTTTTACCCGAAGCATCTATCACCTCCGCTGCCAAACCGTCCGCGTAATCTTCCCCTGCCTTCACAACCGCAGCGATTTTTCCGTCTTTCACATAGACGGCTCCGATATACGGCTCTTTTGTGACTGCATCATAAATCATTCCGTTTTTAATACAAAGCATCTTTCAATCCTCCTCATCGCTTATGTATCCATATTATCACTTTCCCGCATCAAAGTAAAGCGTCCCGTCATTTTATTCACCGCCCCTGTTAAAAGCTCATGGGCAACAAGCGGCAAGACACTTAAAATAAGCAAACTCCCCCATTCCTTCACAGAGAGGCAGACTGTCCCAAAAATCTTCACAAGATACGGAATCTCTGTCACTGCCAGCTGCAATACAAAACCTGATGCAAGGGCAAAAAGCATCATTCCGCTCTTTTTCCATCCCATTTTAAAAACAGATATTTGTGCATTTCTCATTCCAACCGCATGAAAAAGCTGGGATATTCCAAGCACCGTGAAGGCATAGGTCTGCGCCCTAAAAAGAACCTCCGTCCCACCAAGCACCGCACTTATATTTTGTATCGTCACCGGCAGCTGCGCGCTGCGCAAGACGTCATACGGCACCTTAAAAAATGCCGTGAGACTGATGAGTGCAATAAGAATACCGTAAAAGCATGTTAAAAACAGCCCGCCTTCGGCAAAAAGACTTTCCTTTAACGGGCGCGGCGGATGCGACATCATACTTTTCACGTCGTTTTTATCAATACCAAGTGCCAGTGCCGGCAATGAATCTGTAATCAGATTAATCCACAAAATATGACTTGCTTTAAGCGGTGAGGCAAGCCCTAAGACAATGGCCGTAAACATTGTCATAATTTCCCCGAAATTGGAGGATAACAGAAAAATGACAGATTTTTTTATATTGGCATAAATACCGCGGCCTTCCTCGATTGCTTTTTCAATGGTCGAAAACCTGTCATCGGCGAGAATCATATCGGCAGCACTTCGCGCCGTATCTGTCCCGTTTTTTCCCATGGCAATACCGATATCGGCAGCTTTTAGAGACGGCGCATCATTGACACCGTCGCCGGTCATGGCAACAACTTCACCGTTGGCTTTATACGCCCTGACAATCCGCATCTTATGCTCGGGCGTCACACGGGCAAATACCGTTTTTGTCTTTACTATTTTTTGAAGACCGGCATCGTCGACCGCATCAATCTGCGCGCCGCTCATACATTCTTCTTTATTTTTGGCAATCCCAAGCTTTTGGGCAATTGCAAAGGCTGTATCCATATAATCTCCGGTAATCATTACAGTTTTAATACCTGCATGGGCAAAAGCGGCAACGGAAGCCTTCGCCTCCGGTCTTGCCTCATCCGCCATCCCCGCCATACCGATAAAAATCAGGTCATCTTCTATCATCGCCTTTGCATCGCCTTTTATCGCACCTTTTTTTAAGGATGCTCTGTCCATCCGCATCGTCAGCGCCAGCACACGAAGTGCCCCCCTGCTCATTGTTCTTAACGCATTTTCAATATGCTGACGATGAACGGCAGTCATCGGTACAGCTGTACCATGAATAAGTACATGGCTGCACCGGGCGAGCAGTACATCCGGCGAGCCTTTTGTAAACTGTATCGTCCGGCTGCCGTTTTTGTGCAGCGTCGTCATCATTTTCCGTGCAGAATCAAAGGGTAGCTCATCAATTCTCGGATAATCCTTCAAAAATTCTTCTGCGTCATAGCCTGCCGATACTGCCATATTTAAAAGGGCGGTTTCTGTCGAATCACCAAAAACATCCCCGTCTTTTACGAAACGGGCATCATTGCAAAGACAAAAGCCCTGAACAAAAAGTGTGTCGTCAAGCTGGCTGACTGGCATAAGACGCATATCCGAATAGCATGTTGTCACAGTCATCCTATTTGCCGTCAATGTCCCTGTTTTATCCGAACATACAACACTGACACAGCCAAGCGTTTCGACACAGGGCAGACGTCTTATAATCGTGTTGACCTGAACCATGCGTGAGACACTGAGCGCCAATACAATCGTCACGACCGCCGGCAGCCCCTCCGGCACGGCAGCCACAGCAAGAGAAATGGCAGTAATCAGCATTTCCGGAATATTTCTATGCTGGAGAACAGCAATAAAAAAGAGTGCCGCACATAAAAAAACGGCTGCCCCACTCAGTATTTTCCCGAGCTGACCAAGCCGCTTTTGTAAAGGCGTCATTTCATTGCCTGTTTGATGAAGCATTCCCGCAATTTTTCCGATTTCTGTTTTCATTCCTGTGGCAGTGACAATGCCGATTCCCCGTCCGTTTGTAATATTAGTTGACATAAATGCCATATTCTTGCAGTCTCCGGAAGAAAGCGGCTTTAAAGCCGTAAAGTCCGCTTCCTTTACTGCGGTCATGGATTCTCCGGTCAGTGCTGACTCGTCAGCCCGAAGTCCTGCCGTTTTGACAAGACGAAGGTCTGCCGGAACAATCCGTCCCGCCTCCAAGATAACAATATCACCCTCCGTCAGACAGGAGGCCGGCACTGTCTTTACGCTGCCATCGCGTATCACATCCGCTGTCGGCGCGCTTAGCCGCTTTAAGGCTTCCATCGCACGAAGGGCTTTCCCCTCCTGAATCACACCCGCTGCCGTATTAATGGCAATCACAATGAAAATAATTGCCATATCACCAAATTCTTTTAAAAGCATGGATACTGCCGCAGCCACAAACAGCACAAAAATCAACGGCTCATTCAGCTGCTCTAAAATCATCGTCAACAGATGCTTTGGCTTTTCTTTGGCAAGCACATTCTCCCCGTTTTCTTTAAGACGGCGATTGGCCTCTGCCGAAGAAAGTCCTGAAGCTATATTTGTATCCAGCTGTTTTTCCGTTTCCATAATTGTTTTAACTTCAAACATGCCCGTCCTCCTTCCTTTACATCAATCTATGGGGACAATGCATGCTTTAGAACCGAAAAAACTTGTATTCTTATTCTTCCTCGTCCGACGCCTCATTCAGAGCATAAGTTTCGATGAGCGCCCATATTTCATCGCGCCCTTCTTTTGTCTGAGCTGAAAATGGAACAATCGGTGTTCCCTCTGCTACATCAAGGGTTGTTTTTATCATTTTGATATGCTTTGCAAGCTGGCTTCGATTGATTTTATCCTTCTTTGTCGCAATAATAATCGGATAAAAGCCATTTTGCACAATCCAGTCATACATCTGCACATCATTGGCTGACGGTTCATGGCGGATATCAATAAGAAGAAAGACAAGGCGAAGCTGCATTGAGCTTCTCAAATAACGCTCAATCATCTTTCCCCATTTCGCTTTGATTTCCTTAGAAACTTTCGCGTAGCCATAGCCCGGCAAATCGACAAAATAAAGTTCTTCATTGATATTATAGAAGTTAATTGTCTGTGTTTTTCCCGGCTGGGATGATGTTCTTGCCAAAGATTTACGATTCATCAGCGCATTAATCAATGACGATTTTCCAACATTGGATTTTCCGGCAAAGGCAACCTCCGGAAGTGTATTTTCCGGAAGCTTACTCGTAATACCGCAAACTGTTTCCAAGCTTACATTTTTAATAATCATGCCTTATCCTCCCCATGTACAAGCGCCGTCTCAAGCACCTCGTCCATCGTCCTTGCAAACACAATCTCCATGCCTCCGCTGATTTCCTTGTCAAGCTCGGCAATATCACTTTCATTTTTTGCAGGAACAACGACCGTCTTAATACCTGCCATCTTTGCCGCAAGTATTTTTTCTTTAAGTCCGCCGATTGGCAGGACACGGCCGCGCAGTGTAATTTCACCGGTCATTGCCACATCTGCACGCACCGGTATTTCCGTAAGCGCAGAAATCATCGCTGTTGCCATCGTAATACCTGCAGACGGACCGTCCTTTGGCACAGCCCCCTCCGGAATATGAATATGAATATCATGCTTTTCAAAATACTCCGCATCAATGTCATATTTGGAAATCATCGAACGGACATAGCTGATGCCTGCCATCGCTGATTCCTTCATCACATCGCCAAGCTGCCCGGTTAATTCAAGCTTTCCCTTACCGGAAAGTACATTGACCTCAATGGACAGCGTGTCGCCGCCGACGCTTGTCCATGCCAAACCTCTGACAATACCAATCTCAGGCGCTGTATTTGCCATATCAAATTCATATTTTGGCTTTCCGAGATATTTTTCAATATTTTTATCTGTAATCTTAATCGTCTTTACATTGCTTTTAGATAAAATATTTTTCGCTGCCTTTCGGCAAAGCTCACCGAGGCGGCGCTCTAAGTTACGAACACCGGCTTCTCTCGTATAATGAAGAATAAGCTTCTCAAGAGCTTTATCGCTGATTGCAAACTGCCCCGGCTTTAAACCGTTTCTTTCAATCTGCTTCGGCAAAAGATGTTCTTTAGCAATATGCATCTTTTCATTTTCCGTGTAGCTGTTAATCTCAATCAATTCCATACGGTCAAGCAGCGGTCTTGGAATCGTTGACACAGAGTTTGCCGTCGCAATAAAGAGGACTTCCGATAAATCAATCGGAATTTCAATATAATTGTCACGGAATTTATTATTCTGCTCTCCATCGAGCACTTCGAGCAGCGCCGCAAAAGGGTCGCCCTTATAATCCGCACCGATTTTATCAACCTCATCAAGCAGCATCACCGGATTTTTCACCTTAGCCTGACGCAGGGCATTGGCAATGCGTCCCGGCATCGCACCGAGATAAGTCTTTCTGTGGCCTCGAATTTCAGCTTCATCATGCACACCGCCAAGGCTGATTCGCACATAAGCTTTATCAAGTGCCCTTGCAACCGAGCGGGCAACAGAAGTCTTACCTGTTCCCGGAGGGCCTACAAGACAGAGAATCGGCGCATCCCCCTTCTTTGTCAGAAGCCTTACGGCAAGATACTCTATAATTCTTTCCTTAACCTTCAAAAGTCCGTAGTGGTCTTCCCGTAAAACCTTTTCCGCACGGCGGATATCTTCATTATCCTTGCCCATCTTATCCCAAGGCATCTCAAGCACAGTCTCGATATAACTCCGAATCATGCCACTTTCGGATGAAAAATTGCCGGCTGCCCGAAAACGCTGAATTTCTTTTTTGATTTTCTCTTTCACTGACGGTTCAGCCTTCAGATGTTTTAACTTTTCTTCAAAATCATCGGCATCTGTCGCGGAACCGGAATCACCCAATTCTTCGCGAATCACCTTCAGCTGCTCACGCAAAATATATTCCTTCTGATTCTTATCAACCGCCGCTTTAACCTTTTCCTGAATATCTCTTGTTATTTTGATAATCTCCGCCTCGTTGCCCATAAAAACGACAAGCTCGTCATACCGTTCTCTGATATTCACAGCCTCAAGAAACTTCTGGCGCTGAACATAATCCATCGGCAAATCATTGCAGAGCTGATTAATCAGCTTATAAATATCCGTTGTCTCTAAAAACTGCTTTAACAAATCTTTGCTGAGACGGCTTTGGGAATAGACGGCCTCAATTTTTTCGTGAAGATAACGCACCATGGCTTCTTCCTCAAACATATCAAGGCTGTGCTCATCGTCATAAATCGTCACTTCCGCCTCCATATAAGGCTTTTCCTTAACTAAATCATCAATGTGCGCACGAAATTTGCCTTCCACAAGAACTCTAATCATGTTTTTAGGCATCTTAGCCATCTGTTTTACCCTGGCAACAGTACCAATTGTATATAAATCCTCCCGCTGAGGATTTTCCACATTCGAATCAAGCTGAGTGACAAGCAGCACATTCTGTTCGGCGAGCATTGCCGCCTCAAGCGCTGCAATCGAAGACGGACGGTTCACATCGAAATGCAAAATCATATCCGGCAGCACAGTCAGCCCCCGCAATGCAAGCACAGGTAATGTGTAGTTAATTTCTCCCATCTGCAATCCTCCTTTGTAAAACAAAATATATGAATCAAAATGGGGACACGCGAAAGCTCGGCATCCCCATATATGTCTTTATGCAATTTCCCCACCGTTCTTTTTTGTCAGCTTCTTTGCGGCAGGCTTTGCCACAACATTGCTTCCATAAATAATCACGGGAGATTCACCGTTTTCAACAACACCCTTTGTAATCTTACATTCAAGGACATTATCCTCCGACGGTACTGTGTACATCAAATCCATCATCGCTTTTTCCAAAATAGCTCGTAAGCCTCTGGCACCGGTCTTGCGCTCAAGCGCCTGTTTTGCCACAGCCTTAATCGCATCTTCATCAAACTCAAGACGGACATTGTCAATCTCAAACAGCTTCTGATACTGTCTGACAATCGCACTTCTCGGCTCAGTAAGAATCCGGACAAGAGCATCCTCATCAAGTAAATCCAAAGATACATAGACAGGCACACGTCCCATAAATTCAGGAATCATGCCAAATTTGACAAAATCCTCCGGCAGCGCTTTTTTAAGCAGCTCACCGACATTAATATCGTCCGTATTCTGTCCGATATCCGCGTTAAAACCAATCGCTTTTTTGCCGATTCTTGATTCAATAATACGCTCAAGGCCATCAAAAGCACCGGCACAGATAAACAGAATATTCGATGTATCAATCTGAATAAATTCCTGATGCGGATGCTTGCGTCCGCCCTGTGGAGGCACACTGGCCACAGTTCCCTCGATAATCTTTAAAAGTGCCTGCTGAACACCTTCACCAGAAACATCGCGGGTGATTGATACATTCTCACCTTTGCGGGTAATCTTATCAATCTCATCAATATAAATAATACCAAGCTGCGCCTTAGGAATATCATAATCCGCAGCCTGTATAAGCTTCAAAAGGATATTTTCAACATCCTCACCGACATAACCTGCTTCTGTCAGCGCAGTGGCGTCGGCAATGGCAAAAGGTACGTTAAGAAGCTTTGCAAGCGTCTGCGCAAGCAGCGTCTTACCTGAACCTGTCGGGCCGGCCATAATAATATTACTTTTCTGAAGCTCTACATCACTGCTGATTTTATTGCCTGAAAGCACTCTCTTATAATGATTGTATACAGCAACGGCCAGCGTCTTTTTCGCTTCATCCTGTCCAATCACATACTCATCAAGAAACTCTTTGATTTCCTTTGGTTTTAAAAGATTAATGCCTTCTAAGCCTTCCTCATCAATATCCAGTTCTTCGTCAATAATCTCAGCGCATATTTCAATACACTCATCGCATATATATGCCCCCGGACCTGCAATCAGCTTTCTCACCTGGTCCTGAGTCTTATTGCAAAACGAGCATCTTGCCATCTGCTTTTTGTCGTCCATTCGGCCTGCCATTCATTCACCTCATTCTAAAACGGATTACCGATTTGTAATCACACGGTCAATCAGACCGTAAGCTTTTGCTTCTTCGGCATCCATATAATTGTCACGCTCTGTATCAATCTCAATCTGTGAGAGCGGCTGTCCTGTGTTGGCAGCAAGAATCTCATTCAATCTCTTTTTCACCTTTAAAATGCGTTCAGCGACAATCTTAATATCTGTAGCCTGTCCCTGAGCACCGCCGGATGGCTGGTGAATCATAATTGTTGAGTTTGGCAGCGCCATACGCTTGCCCTTTGTGCCGCCGGCCAGCAAAAATGCACCCATGCTGGCAGCCATACCCATACAGATTGTGGATACATCACATTTAATATAATTCATCGTATCATAAATTGCCATGCCCGCACTTACAGAGCCGCCCGGGCTGTTAATATAAAGGCTGATGTCTTTTCCCGGGTCTTCTGATTCAAGGAAAAGAAGCTGTGATACGATAAGGCTTGCGGAAGCGTCCGTCACTTCCTCGCCGAGGAAAATAATTCTATCCTTTAAAAGTCTTGAATAAATGTCGTATGAGCGCTCTCCTCTGCTTGTCTGTTCAATAACATAAGGTACTAAACTCATAATTACGCCTCCTTATATATCGCTTGCAATTATTTCTCAACTGCTGCGTCTGCTACGAAATCAACAGCCTTCTGTGCTGCGATATCCTTCTTCATTGTCTCTTTAGCGTTGTCGTCAAGGATTTCTTTCACCTTTTCAACTTCCATCTTGTACATCTCAGCCATCTTTGCGATTTCTTCATCTAATTCTTCATCAGATACTTCAATGTTCTCAGCCTTAATAACAGCTTCAAGTACAAGTCTGCTCTGGATATTCTTAAGTGCCTGCGGTTTGAACTGCTCTTTTAATGTCTCTGCGTTAAGACCTGTGAACTGGAAGTACTGGTCAATGCTAAGACCCTGATAGCTTAATCTCTGAGCGTACTCGTCAATCATGTTCTCAGCCTGTGTCTCTACCATCGGTTCAGGGATTTCCATTGTTGCATTCTCAATGATTTTATCCATAACCTTCTGTCTCTTTTCGTTCTTAGCTGCTTCTTCTTTCTTTGCTAAAAGATTCTTCTTAATATCTTCTTTGTACTCAGCTAATGTATCAAATTCAGAAACATCCTGTGCAAATTCATCATCAACTTCAGGATACTCTTTTGTCTTTACTTCATGCACTTTGCATTTGAATACAGCTTCTTTGCCTGCTAACTCTTTTGCATGGTATTCTTCCGGGAATGTCACAACAACATCCTTTTCTTCGCCGGCTTTCACGCCAACTAACTGTTCCTCAAATCCAGGAATGAAAGATTTTGAGCCTAATACAAGCGGATGATTCTCAGCTGCGCCGCCTTCAAACTTCACACCGTCTACAGAACCTTCGTAGTCAATCACTACTGTATCGCCGTCTTTAGCTTCGCCTTCAACAACAACTTCTCTTGAGTTCTGTTCCTGAGCTTTTTTAATCTCAGCGTCAACTTCTTCATCTGTCACTTCAACAACAGCCTTTTCAACCTCGATACCCTTGTATTCGCCAAGTGTAGCCTCAGGTTTTACAGCTACCTCTGCTGTAAAGATGAAATCTTTGCCTTTTTCAATCTGTGTCACATCAACCTTTGGTCTTGATACAATATCAAGTCCGCTTTCATTAACTGCTGCTTCGTATGCGCCCGGCATCACATCATTTGCCGCATCTTCAAAGAAAATGCCTTCGCCATACATCTTCTCAATCATCTTCTGAGGTACATGACCTTTTCTAAAGCCCGGTACAGAAATTTTACCTTTGTTTTTGTTGTAAGCTCTTGTGATTGCTTTTTCAAATTCTTCTGCTGGCACGTCGATTGTCAACTTAGCCATGTTCTTTTCTAACATTTCAATTTGTACACTCATTATTATAAATCCTCCTGATTTCTTATCTTTGTACTCGGCGTATCCGTCAGCCACCGCCGCCTGCCGGTTTTCCGCCACTTTCGCCTATAAAGGCACTCTGTACCATATTATATAATAAGCCATCAAAGATGTAAAGTGCTTTCTTTATCAAAAAAATGCTGTATTTTCTCTCTTTTTCCCACATTATTTCGACGAGTACCCCCTTATGTTATATAATAGAAGCAGTCCGAATGTTTTATAAATTTGCAAAGGAGACTTTTTATGTCTGTTTATTCGATTTATTTCAGTCCCACAGGCAGTACCAAAAAGATTACCGTTATATTGCTGTGCCGTCTTTTGGCGGCCGTGTACCCGAGACTGCTGCAGCACGCCTTAAATCACTCTCAGGGCAGCACACACCGGCCGTCCTTATCGTTGTCTACGGCAACCGTGCCTACGAAGACACATTGCTCGAACTTTCAGATATCGTTTCAGAATGTAGCTTTTTACCGGTTGCAGCTGTCACTGCCCTGTAGACGCAATATCTGCCGATTGTCCAAATAAAACAAATGCCGCACAGTGCATCGGCTGTATGCGCTGCATCAGCATCTGTCCTGAAAATGCCCGGTACTTAGATTCGGATATGTTAAATGAAAAAAGTGAGAAAATGGCCCCCCTGTTTGCTCAAAGAAAAGTATGCGAATTGTTCATATGATTCATTAGATTACAAATGATTGGATTAGCAAAAAAGAGTATCCCTGATTTTTAAGTCAGCGATACTCTTTTTGCCTTTTAAGGCTTTTTAGAGACTTTACTGTCCCTGTGACATCTGTTCTTCCTGTCTCTTAATCATACGACGTACCATTTCGCCGCCGATAGAACCTGTCTGAGCAGATGTAAGGTCACCATTGTAACCCTGCTTTAAATTAACTCCTAATTCTCCCGCAACTTCCATTTTAAATCTGTCCATTGCTTCTTTTGCCTGTGGCACTTCCATACGGCTGCCGTTTGAATTTGTTCCGCTGCTTGAATTAGCCATTTTTGAACGCCTCCATTTTTCTGATTTTGTATATTTTATCAGACATCATTTGTCTGTACTTCTAGTATAACTCACTTTAATTGACAATCTGTTTGAATGTACTTTACTGTTATGGT
>CABUBX010000007.1 GCA_902489925.1 uncultured Lachnospiraceae bacterium
CCTGCGACCTCCTGATCCCAAATCAGGCGCTCTAGCCAAGCTGAGCCACACCCCGTCAGAAGCTTTTTTTGTTTTGCGCTCTGTCCTCAACGCAAGATACATTATATTATAGACTTCCTCATATGTCAACACCTTTTTTGAAATTTTTTTAATTTTTTTAAAATTTTCTACAATACACACTTTTCGTCGGCTTAATAGTAGTTGACAACCGCCTTTATTTCATCATTCTCATCGATTTCCATGATAATATACGACGGTCTTCTGTTTTCCTGACGAGGAAATGAAAGGCTTCCCGGATTCAGACACCAAAAGTCCCCATTTCTTTCAATCAGCGGTCTGTGGGTATGTCCGAAGATGACAATATCACAGCCTCTGGATTTTGCTTCTTCTTCAATTCTCGATGTCCCAAAATTCACATAATAAAACTGCCCGTGACAAATAAACGCCTTATGCCGCTCTCCAAGGTAAATCACTTTTTCCCTTGGAAGCGATGAAAAGAAATCATTGTTGCCTGCGACCATCTCCACCGGACACGGCGCAATCGCTTCAATAAAATCTTCGCTGCCCTCAATATCTCCTAAATGTATAAGTAAATCTATCGGAGGCACATATTCGAGTACACGTTCTAAATTCAGATTTTTTCCATGTGTATCACTGACAATGAGTATTTTCATATTCTATCCCTCTGTATTCAAAGATTTTTCATTGTTAAACAAGCCTTGGCGCAATCGCCTCAACAAGCGCCCTAAGCGCCTTGCCCCGATGACTGATTTCATTTTTCTTTTCAGGCGCAAGCTGAGCGCTCATACAGCCGTATTCCGGCAAATAAAAAATCGGGTCATAGCCAAAGCCATTTCCCCCTGCAATTTCATGGCCTATAATACCTTCAATGACACCTCTGCGTGTAGTCTCACTGCCATCAGGAAAAACTGCTGCCATGGCACAAACAAAGCGCGCAGTTCTCTTTTCATCCGGCACGCCACTGAGCTTATCGAGAATATAATTATTTTTTGTATCATAATCTGTATCCTCGCCCAAAAACCTTGCCGAATAAATTCCCGGTGCTTTATTAAGATAATCAATCTCAAGCCCTGAATCATCGGCAAGGACAATGTCACCCGTAAGCTTCATAATCGCCCTGGCTTTAATCAATGCATTTTCCTCAAAGGTATTTCCATCTTCCACGATATCTGTATCAATACCGGCTTCTTTCATAGAAACAACCTCCACCGGATACGCTTTTAGAATCATTCGTATTTCCCGCATCTTGCCTTCATTGCCCGTTGCAAAAATCACTCTTTTCATCTCTTATATACCTCGCTTACTTTATCTCATCTGTAAATGCCTTTAAACATAAATTACAATCATAGCTTTCCTCGGCGCTCTGCCAGTATTTCCCATTGTAGCTGATATAGCCCTCGCCGTCACTGATATCAGCGTCAAATTCCCCATTTTCGCCGTCATATTCAATAGCTACCGGATGTACGGCATCCTTTGTTACAATCTTTACAATCACCGCAAAATCGCCCGAAACAGCAATATTTGCATCAAACGGTATCGTATAATAGCCGGCATCCTCTATGAAGCCGCTTTTTATAAACTGACCTTCATCAAGATTGTTCTGTGAGGCATGCTCATTGACCATATACACCTCATAGCAGGTATCCGGCGCTGTCGCATAAAAAGACACTGCCTTCAACGCCTGAGCGCTGTCGGCATAATATTTATTGGCAAAATAGGCAAACGGCTCATTATAGCCGATAGCGCCTATCCATCCAAGGTCATCGCTTTGATAGATATTATCATAATTATCCGCAGGCTCGACCCGCGTATATACCATATTATTCATACCGATGTTTTTGTCCTCATAGGATATATAAAAACAGCCGTCATCGCCAAATTCCTGTCCCCAGCTGTTCTGACAAATAAATGCACCGTCCATCTCCGGTTTATGATTAAAATTTTCCTTCGAATAATCATCATCCCAGCCAATAATGATAACATCATGATTCGCTGTCGCATTCCCATTATAAAAATACCCTGAAGCTTCGGCATTATAAAACTCCGAGTCCATATTTGAAATTTCAATGTCCGAATAAAATGAGCTTTGGACTGCCCCATAATTTAAAATCATGCGCTTAATCTTCTCATAATCCTTTGAGCCAATATTTACAGCCTCCTGAAGATGACGCACGGCTTTAAGCTTTTCATCCGTCACATTGTCGCCATAAGGGTCCTCCGCCTCATATACCGGACCTTTCCATGAAGCCATATAAGCCAGCGCGATATTATAATCGCCGCCGTCATTTTGAGAAATATTAAAGCCGTTGAGCATGGACATATGGTCAACCGCAAAGCTTTCCGAATACTCCGGCAAAAGACTTGACTCAATTGCAGATAAGGCCGCAAACGCCCAGCATGTCCCGAGATTTCCCTGACTTCGCGCCGGCATAACGCGCCCTTCACTGCGCAAATCAAATTTTTTCGGCAATGACGCCGCCTCTGTCTTTGGCAGCATAACCGAAATTTTATGTTTATCCTCCTGCCACGAAAAATCCGCGCCAAGCAGCTCACTGACAGCCCGAATCCCAAGACATACTCTGTCTTCTTCGATTAAAACTGAATTTTCATAGAGCTTGTCACCCGAAAGTGTCCGAACAACATCGCTCTCATCCGTAAAATAAAATTCTTTACCGGATTTTTGAAGCTTGATTGTATGCGCATCAAGTCTTTCAATCTCACAGTTAAAAATGCGGCTCAATGTCCCGGCATCCGCCATCCACACAAGCTTATCCGTCATAAATATCTCCGGTGCCGGCTCTTTATGAATCTTTTCATCATTCACCAAAATATCCACAGTCTCACTGTTTATGGCATCCGCCTTCTTCACACCGTAAGCGGCAGAAATAGCTTCGGCTGCCTTTTGTGACACATTTTTAGTCAAACCGCCAAAATACAAAGCACAGCCAATGCCTGCCACAAGCACAACTGCAGCCAATTTTTTCAAAACTTTCACTTAAATCTCCTGTCTTTTAAGCTTTGGAGGCTTAGGACCCAGAAACTGATAAATATAAGTCTTAATCATACCATTATAAATTTTTCTGTTTTTGTCCGCTTTACGCCCGATATACCGAGGTGCGTCCTCATAGGATGTCAATATGTAAAAGGACCAGCTATCTAACGCTTCAAAGGCTCTGCCCATTTCCTGATACAGCTGCGGAAGTGCCGCCTTTTCTTCCAGTCGTTCTCCGTATGGCGGATTTGTAATGACAAAACCGTATTTTTTCGGATGTCTGAGTTCGCTGACCGGGCGCTGCTGAAAATGAATCAGCTTGTCTACGCCGGCATCCTTTGCATTCTGACGCGCATACTTAATGACTTCTCCATCTATATCATACCCTTGTATATCACCGACAGCGCTTAAATCAATCATGTCATTGGCTTCGTCAACCGCATCATACCATAAGCCCGGCGCAAAGAGATGTTTCCAGTTTTGTGCTGTAAATGCCCTGTTCATGCCCGGTGCGATATTGGCGCCAATCATCGCTGCTTCAATCGGAAATGTACCGCTGCCGCAAAACGGGTCAACAAGTATTCTGTCGGCACGCCACGGTGTAAGCATAATCATCGCCGCTGCCAAAGTCTCGGAAACCGGTGCCTTTGCCGTCATCTTTCTGTAGCCTCTTTTATGGAGGGATTCTCCCGTTGTATCCAAAGCAACTGTCACTTCATCTTTATAAATAAAAACACGCAGCGGATATTCATCTCCGTCCTCCTCAAACCATTGGATATGATAATGATTTTTAAGTCTCTCAACAATCGCCTTCTTTACAATTGACTGTATATCCGATGAGCTAAAGAGCTTACTTTTTGCTGTAGAAGCCTTTTTCACCCAAAACTTTCCATTCTTTGGAATAATTTCTTCCCATGCAATTTGCTTCACGCCCTGAAACAATTCTTCAAAGCTCTCCGCCTTAAAACGTCCTAACGTTAAAAGTATTCGCTCAGCCGAGCGCAGGAAAATGTTGGCTCTGACAACAGCCTCCGCATCACCTAAAAATGTTACTCGCCCATCCTCTACCTGTTTAATATCATAGCCTAAATCGTAAATCTCCCGTTTCAATACGGCTTCCATGCCAAAGTGGCACGGTGCTGTAATTTCATATAATTTCATCTATGTAATATGGCCCAAAATAAAGGCCATATCTCCTTTCCTTGTATGTTCAGATTTAGTATAACCTTTTTTTTTGCTGCCCGCAAGCGAAAAATCCGCCGGCTGCGCTTAATGCCTCCCATCCGTTTTCCGCCATTTCCCGGGCAGCTATAAGGCTTGTTCCGCCATGCTCGCAATAGAGCACATAAATCTTATTTTTCGGCAGCATTTTATAATCCGACATAAAAATACGATACGGCATATTAAGAGCCCCCGGTATGTGATTTTCCCGATATGCCATTTCATCTCTCAAATCGATAATGACATAATCTGCCAGCTTGGCATAAAAGTAAAGCTTTCCTGCCGGAATTATCCCAAACCCCATATAAATCCCTCTATTCTCTATTATATATGCTTCTGCTTTATTTTATGCCAAAAATATGTAAAAGCCCACCGAAACCGATGAGCTTTTTCAAATTAATAATTTTTGCAATTTGTCGCTTCGTCTGTGCAGTCTGATGCTTTATTTGAAGCCTTGCTTTTGGATGCTGCATTTTTTGCATTGGATGCATGAGCTGCGCTGCGCATACTGTCAGATGCTTTGTTTGTCTCTTTGTTCTGTGCGTAATTTTTTGCCATGTCATTTACCTCCTTGCACTTTAGTGCCCTATTATCATTCCCGGAAATGACACATCTTATTCTTAATAGCCCTTTTTCAAAAGTACTTTTTTTATATAAGCAAACGTATATGCTTCCCCGCGAGCCGAAAGCATCTTTAAAATTTTATAAAGCAGCGCTCTTGTCTGAGGATGAATGGTAATATATTCTTTCGTCCGCTCATAGTATTCCAAAGGGGCACTGTCCGTATAAGCCTCTTTTTTATAAACCTTAGATGCGGCAATTCTATCCATCACCATCTCTGCCACATACTTTGCCGGCATTTTCACACCGACAACGCCATTTTCCCTGTGATGTCCGTCCACATCTGTCCAATACTCGTAATGATGCTTATTTCTGCCTTTATGATGAAGCCATGCCTCGGAATAGCCCAAATGCTCTCTTTCCGCCGCATTTGGGCTTCGCGTGCCCTGATAATATATGACACCGGTTTTAAACTCCTGCCATGTATATTTGGACATATCATGCAAAAGCCCCTGCTTATACAGACCAACCTTAAAACAGCCCTCCATCACAAGCTTTTTATGCTTTGTAATTGTATAGAAATGTCCGACCGCATTTTTCAAAAGCTTAAAATAATCTGTCACAAATCTGTCCTCCATCCTTTATAACAGGCACATTGAATACATCAATGAAGCTGTCTTGGACCATCGCCGATTTCTACAACATAAAAATCTGCGTCATAGCCGATTTTTTCTTTATATTCTTTTCCGACATTTTCAATGAACGCCTCTACCGCATCATCTTGTACAAGCGCTACTGTACAGCCGCCAAATCCAGCGCCCGTCATTCTTGCGCCGATAACCCCCGGCTGCTTCCATGCAGTCTCAACCAGTGTATCCAGCTCTTTTCCGGTCACTTCATAATCATCTCTCAAAGATACATGGGACATATTCATAAGCTGTCCGAATAATACAATATTATCAGCTTTCAGTGCATTGACTGCCTGAATTGTTCTCTGATTTTCGCTGACAGCATGTTTTGCACGTTTTTGACGTACTTCACTCTTAATCGCTGATTTTACGGCTTCAAACTCAATTTCTGTCAGTTCACCAAGGGATTTTACATCCTTGACTGTCTGGATTTCTCTTAAAGCTCTCTCACATTCCGCACGACGCTCATTGTACTTGGAATCTCCAAGACCACGCTTTTTATTTGTATTGCCGATAACAATTTTTGCACCTTCAAGCTTCACCGGTGCATACTCATAATCTAACGTTGCTGTATCAAGAAAAATTGCATGATTTTCCTTGCCCATAGCAATAGCAAACTGGTCCATAATTCCACAGTTGACGCCGACAAACTTATTTTCCGCCAGCTGACTGTATATGGAGGCATGAATCATATCCACATCAAAGCCAAACATATCAATAATAATCTTACTTGTAAGAATTTCAAGGGATGCTGATGAAGATAAGCCTGAACCGTTCGGAATTGTTCCTAAGCAAAGGAAATCCATACCGCTTGTGACTTCATAGCCATTTTCTTTAAATGCCCAAATAACACCCATCGGATAATTTGTCCAGTTATTTTCCTTTTTATATACCAAATCATTGATGGAAGTTTCATAAATGCCGAATTTTTCAAAATTCAGTGAGAAAAAACGCATTTTATCATCTGCTCTTTTACGGACAACGCCGTATGTGCCGATAGTAAGCGCACATGGAAACACATGACCGCCATTGTAATCTGTATGCTCACCGATTAAGTTTACACGTCCCGGCGCAAAAAAAGTAAGAATTTCTCCTCCATCTCCAAATTTTTCAATAAATGCCTTTTTTAACTTCTCTACCATATTTTGATTCCTCCCTTTAAATCTGTGCTGTAAATTTTAAAAATGCAGCCTTACCTTCATCATTTCTCTTATAAACGCCAGCCTGCTCAAGAATTGAAGCAAAAACAAGCCCAATCTCGTCATTAAAAATATCATCGATATTTTCTGCATTTATATTATCATACTTTTCTTTAATTTCTTCAACCCATTCTGCGTGTTTGGCGATATTTTCTTCATCTGCAACATTTTTTCCTGCAAGAATACAGTCCTTAACCTGCTGCATTTCTGTTTTAAGTCGTGCCGGAAGCACCGCAAGTCCCATAACTTCAATAAGCCCGATGTTTTCCTTCTTAATATGATGGTACTCTTTATGAGGATGATACAAGCCATCCGGACATTCTTCTGTCGTAATGTTATTTCTGAGGACTAAATCCATCTCATACAAATCGCCGCGGCGTCTCGCAATCGGTGTAATTGTATTATGAGGCACGCCATCTGTCTCCGCAAAAATATATGCGTCCGCATCTGTATAAACACGCCAGCTCTTTAAAATTTTATCTGCCAAGTCAGCAAGATGCTCTTTATTTTCATGGCGAATTCTAATTACAGACATCGGCCACTTTACAATTCCTGCCTCAACATCCTCAAAGCCTTTGATTTTCACTTCTGTTTCAACCGGAGCCTTTGCCATGGCAAATTCATAGCAGCCGCCCTGAAAATGGTCGTGTGTCAAAATAGAACCGCCAACGATTGGAAGGTCTGCATTAGAGCCGATAAAATAATGCGGAAATTTTGTCACAAAATCAAACAGCTTCATAAATGCGCTTCTGTCAATTTTCATTGGGATATGCTCGCTGTTAAAGGCGATACAATGTTCATTATAATAAACATATGGTGAATACTGCATAAAAAACTTTTCATTGTTCAATTCCATAGGAATAACACGATGATTTTGTCTTGCAGGATGATTCATTCTTCCGGCATAACCTTCATTTTCTTTGCATAAAAGACACTTAGGATACGAGCTTTGCTTTGCGTTAAGTGCTGCCGCAATTGCTTTAGGGTCTTTCTCCGGCTTTGAAAGATTAATTGTCATGTCGATATCGCCATACGCTGTCTTTGTTACCCACTTCATGTCCTTTTTAATTCTGTATCTGCGGATATAATCGGAGTCCTGACTCAATTTATAGTAATAATCTGCCGCTTCCTTTGGGCTTTTTTCATATTTTTCGTTAAATGTCTTGATAACTTCGCTCGGTCTCGGCATTAACAGTCCCATGATTTTTGTATCAAACAAGTCTCTGCTTGTCACATCATCACTTTCCATAATACCTGCTTCGTATGCATAATCGAGCATCTCTTTTAAAATAACCTCAAGTTCAGCCTCATCCTTCATCGCCTCAAGGGCATCGTCTGAGATTTCATCAAGCTGAAACAGCTCTAAAAGTCTGTTCACTGTGTAAATCGCATCCTCCTGTAAGATTAACCCACAGTTTAAAGCATAGCCTGTAAGACGGCAAATATTTTCCTGAATTGTCATTTCAAGTCCTCCTTTGGTATTTTTCACAAAACCATACCTTCTGTTTTATGCAACATCACCAATTCTTATGAAATATTGTTGCATTATCTCTTTTTATTGTCTATAGAATACACCGTTTTCGGCTTTTTTTCAATGTGCAAATGTCTATTCTATATGTATTTTTGTTGCACACAAAAAACCTTTGCGTTATACTCTTTATAGACTTTAACAAACCCTATAAAGGAGGGAACTCACTATGTCCGACACCTTCAAAAACTCTTATAAAGCAATAGATAAAAATATTGTCTCCCTATCCGTTTACAATGTCGGTTTTCAAAAATGCGAGGCGCTTTACCAATGGGGTCCCGGTATACGAGACCACTATTTGATTCACCATATTGTCTCAGGAAAAGGCTACTATGTTGTCGGCAGCAAAACTTATACGCTGACAGCCGGCGACACTTTTTTAGTCTATCCGCTGACAGAGATTACATACTATGCCGACGAATATGAGCCGTGGGAATACTACTGGGTCGGCTTTTCCGGCAGCGATGCCGCATCTATTATAAGCGCCAGCGAATTTTCCAAAGAAGTACCCGTACTTTTCGGTCAGGAAAACAGCCCTATGATTAAAAACTATCTTCTGCAAATCTACGAAGCGCGCGGACAAGATTTATCTCACGCTGTTAAAATGACCGGACTTTTGTATCTTACACTCGCCCTGTTTTTAAAGCCTTCGGATTTATCCGAAAAAAAGAACAGCGGCCCAAATTACCTTCAAACCGCTATTACTTATATGAACTATCATTATCCTTATGCGATATCCATTGATGATGTTGCCGACTTTACAGGCATCAGCCGAAGTCATCTGTACAGAATTTTTATGAGCCACACCGGCCAGTCTCCCAAAGCGTATCTTTCGGAGTTAAGAATCCGACAGGCCTGCACACTGATGAAAAAATCCGATATTTCCGTCACAGCCATCGCAGCCTCCGTGGGATTTGAAAACAGTTTGTATTTTTCAAAAGTTTTCAAAAAAATAAAAGGCATGACGCCGACCGAATACAGAAACAAATGACAAGAGGCTGCGCATAACGCAGCCCCTTGTCATTATATAATCGCGCAGCTTCCCGCTGCAATATAAGATACTTGTTCTTTCATCATATTCTTCAAAATTCCAAACGGAATCTGTCCGGTGCAGTGGCCTGTAAAGTAATGCGTCCGACGCTGCTTTAAAAGCCGGCCAATCATGTCAACCGTTGCCAACTCCTCTGTCTTTCCGGTCTTTGGATTCGATAAATGAAAACCTGAAAATACCGCATCAAGCTCTGTACCGATAAGCTTTTGTGCCTGATTTAAGATATTGATGATGCCGCAGTGGGCACAGCCGGAGAATAAAATGTGCTTCTCCCCCTGTGTCACAATCAGATTTTGTTCGTGCAAAAACATATCCTCCACATACTTTTCATCTCTGCGAAGTTTCAGTGAATGGTTACTTTCAGCCGCATAATCCCGTGCAAGCACATTTGTAAAAATCATCAATTCATCGTCAATTTTCGTATCCTTTTCCACAAGCACACACTGTGGATGTGTCTTGTACTTCTTATCCAATCCGATATAGTGCAGCTTTCCGCCGTCCATCGAATAATAATCCTCAAACGCCAGCTTGTGAATGTAAACCTTTGCATGATGATTATGCTCTAAGAATGTGCCCAGTCCACCGCCATGGTCATAATGTCCATGAGAAATAATCACTGTATCTACGGCATCAATGTCCACATCCAACTTTGCTGCATTTTCATAAAAAAGCTCATTTTGACCAAGGTCTACAAGCAGCTTATGCTGTTTTGTCTCCACATAAAAACTCAATCCGTGCTGACAGCCATAATAACTGGATAAAGCCGTATTCTCCACCAATGTTTTTATAATCATAACTACCCCCAAATACCCTTTTCATCCATTTATCATAGCACATTTTTAAAGAATTTGAAATACGTTTCGCAAAGCCGGATAAATTTCGGCAAACTGATGATATTTATGCTCATATTTTGTAACAAGCGACGAATCCGGTTCAATAACTTCGGAAACTCTGACAATCTTTTCGGATGCCTCAAAAACATTCTTAAATGTTCCCGCAGCTACAGCGGCAAGCATTGCACCGCCGAGCGCCGGCCCCTGTTCATTTTCGGGAACCTCCACAGGAATACCTAAAATATTTGCCGCCACCTTCTTCCAAAGCGCACTTTTAGCACCGCCGCCGCATATTTTTGTCGTTTCCGGCTGAAGCCCCAGCGCCCTTGCAATTTCAAAACTGTCGCGCAAACCGAAGATAACCCCCTCAAGCACCGCCTGTGTCATATCCTCCCGTGTCGTATCCATCGTCATTCCGATAAAGGTGCCTCTCGCTTTTGGGTTATTATGCGGTGAGCGCTCCCCCATAAGATAAGGCAGGAAAAACACATGATTTTCCCCAAGGCGACTGATTTTTGCCTGTTCTGACGCATAATCCGATGTCTGTAAAATACCGTCAGACCACCATTGATTGCAGGAGGCCGCACTAAGCATACAGCCCATCAGATGATAACCGCCGTCTGCATGGCAAAAGCTGTGAAGTCCAAAGCTTTTATCCGCCTTAAAGGTTTTGCCCGAAATAAACAAGGTCCCGCTTGTACCAAGTGAAATATTACATCCACCTTCGCCGATTGTCCCTGTACCAATCGCCGCTGCCGCATTATCTCCGGCGCCTGCAGCCACAATACAGCGCACAGGAAGACCTGTTTCAGAAGCCGCCGATGCACTGATATGGCCGATAACCGCACTGCTTTCAAAAATCTCTGCCATCTGCTCGCGACGCACGCCGCAAATTTTAAGCATCGGCTCAGACCAGCATCTATTCTTCACATCAAATAAAAGCATCCCTGAAGCGTCCGAAACGTCTGTTGCAAAGGTGCCGGTCAATTTATAGGCAATATAATCCTTTGGAAGCATGATTTTACATATTTTTTCAAAGTTTTCGGGCTCGTGCTTTTTAAGCCACAAAAGCTTCGGCGCCGTAAATCCTGCAAAGGCGATGTTGCCCGTATATTCAAACAGCTTATCTTTGCCAATCACAGTATTCAATTCGTCTGTTTCATCGCCTGTCCTTCCGTCATTCCACAAAATGGCCGGACGAATAACCTCGTCATTTTTATCCAAAATAACAAGGCCGTGCATCTGTCCGCCAAAGCTGACACCTGCAATTTTCTCAGCCGGAACCGCGGCTGTCATTTCCCGAAGTCCCGAAACAACCGCCGTCCACCAGTCCTTCGGATTTTGTTGCGACCAGCCCGGCTTTGGAAACTCAATCGGATAAGGGCGGGATACGATTTTAACAATGCATCCGCTCTCATCCATCATCAGAAGTTTCACCGCCGATGTACCCAAATCAATACCTATATAATACATCCTTCTTCTCCCTACATAAACGGATTCTCAGTCTTGTATAACATACCCTTTGGCTGGTTAAATCCAATATTTTCAGCAGCCACACCGAGATACTTAAATACTTCAAATAATGTTTTTCCTACATGGCCAAAGGCAACAGCCCCGTGATGCGGATAATGCTTTTCAATAAGCACATGACGGTAAAAACGTCCCATTTCAGGAATTGCAAAGACACCGATACTTCCAAAGGACTGTGTCGCGACCGGAAGCACCTCTCCCTGTACAATATAGGCCTGAAGACGCGCATCTGCCGTACTGTGGAGTCTGAAAAACGTAATTTCACCCGGCGCGATATCACCCTCAAGTGTTCCCTGTGTCACTTCCTCCGGAAGGCTTCGTGCCATAATCATCTGATATTTCATCTCGCAGAAGGACAGCTTGCTGGATGGTGTATTTCCGCAATGGAAGCCCATAAATACATCTTTATGTGTGTACGGGAACTGATTTTTGATATGTGCCTCATACATATCCTTCGGCACTGTATTATTAATATCCAAAAGCGTCACCGCATCCTGCGTTATCACTGTACCGATAAATTCGCTTAAAGCGCCGTAAATATCAACCTCACATGATACAGGAATCCCCATTTTTGTCAAACGGCTGTTGACATAACATGGAACGAAACCAAACTGGGTCTGAAATGCCGGCCAGCATTTTCCCGCAATTGCCACATATTTTCTTGAACCTTTATGGCCTTCAATCCAGTCTAAAAGCGTCAGCTCATATTGCGCCAGTTTATGAAGAATTTCCGGTTTTTTATTGCCGTCTCCAAGCTCTTTTGCCATATCTTCTGCCACAGCTTCAATGCGGCTGTCGCCTTCGTGATTTTTATAGGCTTCAAACAAATCCAGCTCTGAATTTTCTTCAATCTCAACACCAAGCTTATGAAGCTGCCATATTGGCGCATTGCATGCAAGGAAATCCTGAGGGCGTGGTCCGAAGCTTATGATTTTAAGCTCAGAAACAGCCTTTATTGCTCTTGCAATAGGTACAAACTCAGCAATCATATCTGCAACTTCCTCCGGTGTACCCACAGGATATTCCGGAATGTAAGCTTTAACGCCACGAAGCTCTAAATTATAACTTGCATTTAACATACCGCAAAAAGCATCGCCTCTGCCGCCTTTAAGATTATCGCCGCGTTCTTCGGCAGCCGCCACAAACATAACAGGGCCTTCAAAATATCGTGCAAGAAGTGTTTCTGCCGTCTCCGGTCCAAAATTTCCAAGATATACAACAAGTGCTGTACAGCCGGCAGCTTTTAAGTCCGCCAATGCCTGCTGCATATGGATTTCACTTTCCACAACAACCTGACACTCATAAATTTCTCCGTATTTTTTTTCATAGGCTGCTGCCACAGCCTTTCTTCTTGACTCCGATAATGTCATCGGAAAACAATCTCTGCTTACCGCTACGATACCCATTTTAACTTCCGGCATATTCATCATAATAAAATCTCCTCTCCACTCAATAAACCTTGAATTTGTTAATTGACTAAACTAATGTTTAATACTATAATAAAATAAATGATTAGCAACGTCAACAATTTTTTTCATTTTATCAAGTTATTTTTGGAGGATTTTCATATGGACACCGGAAGCAAAGCAATGATTCGCGATATGAACACTAATTTTATTTTAAAGACAATTATAGAAAGTACAGCCGTCTCAAGAGCCGATATCGCCAAACAGTCAGGGCTTACAAAAGCTACTGTATCCGCCATTGTAAAGCTTTTACTTGAACGCAGGCTTGTTGCTGAAACCGGGATTGCCATGACCGACAAAGGGCGCAAACCGATTATCCTGAAATTTTGCCCCGATGCAGGCTATACATTATCCTTTGATATCGGACTTTCCAAAATTTCTGTTCTTGCCGCTAATCTTGCCGGACAGACAGTACAGACATATGCCTATGACACACCTCCAAAGTCCGAACAGCTTATGCCGCTTTTGGAAACTGTCATTCACACTTTAACCGCACAATTACCGAAGTCGCCTTATGGACTTGTCGGCATTTGCATCGGTATTCACGGTATTGTCAGCGATGACCGTATTCTTTTTACGCCCTACTATCCTTATTCGGATATAGATATCAAAACCCCGCTCGAAAACCGTTTTCATGTACCAATCTATGTTGAAAATGAAGCCAATCTCTCCGTCCTTGCCGAGCAGTGCTATTGCTTTAATTGTGACAGCTTAATTGATATCAGCATCCATTCGGGCATCGGCTTAGGCATTATTTTAAACGGCCATCTGTATTCCGGTCAAAATGGCTGGGCCGGGGAATTTGGTCATTCGACCATTGAATTAAACGGCCGTCCATGCCCATGCGGAAATCACGGCTGCCTTGAGCAATATGCCTCTGAGCTTGCTATTTTAAAAGACTATCAAATTTTAAAGCATACAAAAAAGCTTCCCGATATATCAGAGCTCATTGAAAACTACAGCGCCGGGGAGGCCGAGGCCCGCCTTGTGCTACACCGTTTTACGGACTATATCGCAGCAGCCGTCAATAACATTCTCGGCACATTAAATCCTCAATTCATTGTCATTAACAGTAATTTGACTGCCGCCCTTCCGGAATTTATTGACGAAATTAAAAAGAAGCTGCCCGACCGCATACGTCCTCTATGCTGTCTTGAAATTTCCCGTCTCGGAAGCGACTCTGTGCTTCTTGGAGGCGCCTGTTTGGCTATGAAAAAATTTTTAGGCTTTACGGACATACGACTGGAAAATTACAGATAAAGTCTTCCCCAAAATATTGTCCTTGAAAATTTTAGCTAAATGATATATAAAATTCTCTTTTTATTTAATCTCTTATGTTATAATAAGGAAAACTTTTTATTCATGGAGGTTTTATAAAAAATGAAACTTGTTTTAAATAATATACAAAAACATTTCGATAAAAAAGAAGTTCTAAAGGGCGCTTCCTTTACCTTCGAAAAAGGCAAAATCTATGGGCTTTTAGGCCGAAACGGCGCCGGAAAAACAACTCTGTTTAACTGCATCAACGAAGATTTTCAAATCGACAGCGGCAGCTTCTTTCTTATGGAGGACAGCGGCATACATCATGATATCACCTCTGACGATATCGGTTATGTCCTGTCCACACCTGTTGTGCCGGAATTTCTTACCGGTCGTGAATTTATCAGCTTCTTTATTGACATTAACAAAGAGAAAATTAAACATCCAAAAACCGCCGATGAATATATGGATTTGGTTAAAATTGATGCCGAAGACCGTGACCGCCTTATGCGCGATTATTCCCACGGTATGAAAAATAAGCTGCAGATGCTCATCCACATCATCGCCAGTCCATTAATCCTTCTGCTTGATGAGCCTTTGACATCCTTCGATGTTGTTGTCGCCGATGAAATGAAACAGCTTCTAAAAACAATCAAACATGAGCATATTCTTATTTTTTCAACCCACATTATGGAATTGGCTTTAGATTTATGCGATGAGATTGTGATTCTTAATCACGGTATTTTAGAAAAAATTGATAAAGAAAATTTAGACTCTGAAAATTTCAAAAATAAAATTATTGATGCATTGAGAGGTGAAGGTCAGTGATTCACACAGTTTCTGCGGTATTAAAGCTTTCTCACGCATATAGCTTTAATACATTAATTTACAGGCTCAGAAAACTTCCCGTTATTAAGTACATACTTCGGGAAGATTTTTATAAAAATGAAGTTCTCAAAAGCTGCTTAAATATACTCACTGTCATTAAGGATATTTTTAAAATATTCTTAGGAAAGTTTGCTTATCTTGGACTATTTGTTTTTATACCGGTTTATTATATGCCTGCTGACAATTTTAAGAGCTTTATTCATCTGCTCTTTTGCCTTACCTTAGCGGGCGCACTTGCCAACAATGAGCTGACCTGTGCCACAAAAGAAAAATATTATGCCCACGTGCTTATGCGTGTTGATGCCCGGCGGCTGGCACTTTCAAATCTTTTGCTTTATGTCCTCGGACAGTTCATCAGTTTCATCCCCGCTGCATTGTTTTTTAGCGCTCTGTGCCATGTGCCTGTACTTTACAGCCTCTGTCTGCCCATCTGCGCCGCAGCCGGAAAACTTACATGGTCAGCCTGCTCTCTTTGGATTTTTAAGAAAACCGATATCCTGTTTTCAGAGCGCAGCTGGAAATTTATTTATTCACTGCTTGGCATAGCTGCCGCAGCCGGCTATGGTCTGCCTTTTGTCAATATTTTTGTGCCTGCACCGGCCTTTGTGACAGCAACGGCTTTGCTTACTGTGGCATCACCGTTTGCACTTTATTATCTCTGGCACGCGAAAGGCTACCACAGTCTTTACAAAAAGACACTGACGCGCGAAACCATCATATTTAATGTCACAGCCACTGTTACTGCCAATCAGCAAAAAAGCTACCTGTCCAATTTGTCTGATGAAAAAATTACTTCATCCAAAAAAGGCTATGCCTATTTTAATGATATTTTTGTAAAACGCCATAAAAAGCTTCTGACAACCTCCGCCAAAAAACAGACCATTATCCTGCTGGTGATTCTTGCCGGCTGCATTACTTCTGTTTTTATGCTGCCGCAGTCTAAAGAAGCATTCCGCTTCGTCGCTGAGCTTATGCTGCCTTACTTTGTATTTATCATGTACCTGTTAAACCGGGGCGGCACAATCACGCAGGCGATGTTTTTTAACTGCGACCACAGTATGCTGACTTATCGTTTTTACAGACAGCCGGATAAATTGCTGTCTCTATTTAAAATAAGACTAAAAACAATGATTAAAATTAACCTGATGCCGGCTTTGGTAATTGCCCTCGGTCTGCCGCTTCTTTTGTATCTGAGCGGCGGCGCTTCAAATCCTGTAAATTATATACTGCTTCCGGTATCTATCCTTTTCATGTCTGCCTTTTTTGCGCTGCACTATCTTGTCATGTACTATCTTTTGCAGCCCTATGATATTCATATGACCTCAAAAAGTCACAGCTACAGTATTGCGGGCATCATCACTTATGTTTTTTGCTACTTATTTATTCAAATTAAAATGTCCACATTTATTTTTTCCATGTGTGTCATTATATTTACAATTGTGTATGCATTACTGGCACGTATTCTTGTTTATAAATATGCGCCCAAAACATTTCGACTGAAATAAAACCCCCGAAGGTGTCTTTAACTCTGCTGCTTAAACAGTTTTAAAGACATCGGGGGTTTTAATCCGCCCATAATACATGCCCACAAACCGATATTCATTGTATCGCCTGTTTGTGGTGCTTCCGGTTTTACCGGCTTATTGTCGCCACTTGGATTTTCAGGCAGACTCAAATTAAAAAGTCTGCCTGTTCTCCTATTATTTCTATTCAATTTAAATATAATTTTTATGGAAGTAAATGTCCTCCTGCAAGATATATTCTGTACCATTCTTCACGGCTCAGCGTAATATCGGCTGCGGCACATATTTCTTCCAATCGTTTTTCATTCATCGTTCCTGCAATCAGCTGCATCTTTGCAGGGTGGCGTAAAATCCATGCTGCGACAATCGTTGTATTTGTCACATCATATTTTTCTGCAATTTCATCAATCACCTTGTTCAATTCAGGAAACTTGTCATTTCCTAAAAATACCCCTTCAAAGAAACCGTACTGAAACGGTGACCATGTCTGAATTGTTATATCATGAAGACGACAATAATCAAGTACACTGCCATCTCTGTCTACAGCACCCTGTGTTGTCATATTCACTTCCATGCCACTCTCAATCATGGACGAATTTGTAATTGAAAATTGAAGCTGATTCGTTACAAGCGGCTCATCAATGTACTTCTGAAGCAATTCAATCTGTGACGGTTTATGGTTTGATACGCCAAAATGATTGACTTTACCACTTGTTTTCAAAATGTTAAAAGCTTGTGCAACTTCTTCAGGTTCAACCAAAGCATCCGGACGGTGAAGTACAAGGACATCTAAGTATTCTGTATTTAGACGTTTTAAAATATCATCCACACTTGACAATATATGTTCTTTTGAAAAATCATACATCTTTCCCGGAACAATTCCGCATTTTGACTGTAAAATAAACTTTTCACGGACTGACGGCTTCATTCCGACAGCTTTAGCAAAAAGTGTTTCACACAAACCGCCGCCGTAAATATTGGCATGTTCAAAAAAATTAACACCGAGAGATAATGCTTTATCAATAAAGGAAGCTGCAGTCCTTTCATCAAGACTATCCATTCTCATACATCCGGCAGCAATAACCGGCACCATTAAATTACTTTTACCAAGCTTTATTTCCCTCATCAAAATTTCCTCCTAAAATAATCATTTTATGCTTTAAAGCTTTGCCGACAGGTATCATCCAACCCGTATCTGCTGATTAATATGTTATAAAAATATACACAAATATTCAAGAGAAAAATCCAGTAGTTTTACATTGACACAACCAGTCGCCAATGCTAGTATTTTTATTAAGGAGGTTCTTGATATTCAGCTGACTTTGGAAAATGAAACAAACAGAAACATCCGCATCATTGCAGAAGGACACCTTGATTTAAGCCGAAAATTTAACGAAGCCGCTAAAATCAGCGAAGAAGATGAGATGATGAAACTTCGGGTAACTACCCTTGAAAATGAGGTCAGGAAAATCAAGACACATTTAGAAATTGCTTAACATGTAAAAGGCTGCAAAACTCTATCGGTTTCATGCAGCCTTTTTACTGTCTTGTCACAAGCTTTATTTTTGTGCAAAAACATAATCATAAAATTCCATCATTGCCTCTTTTGTTTTAAACTTTGCAATATAAGTCTGATTGCCCATAGCCGGTGCCAAAACATCCGGCATACGTTCTTCCATACATAGGTGCTTTGCATATCGCTTCATAATGTCTTCATGACTGTGAATATAATTGCGGTGGTCGCGCCGCCCGCCAAACGGACAATAATAGTGTTCTTCGCTTTCTTCTGTTTTTTTATAATTTCTGTCATAAACAATCATATCCGCCCATCGTTTATAAACATCTGTACTGTTGGCATAATTCAGCATATCAGGAGTAAAGCCGCCGCAGGGCCGCATATTCACCTCAAGTGCCACGATATCCCCGGTTTTTCCAAGCCCCTCATGGTCGCACAGCAAACGGAAAAATTCAAGATGCACAAAACGGCTCTTAACCCCAAACGCGGCAATCGTGCGTCTGCCGGCATCACGGACATCATCTTCAAGCTGCTTTACAATATAATAATAGCTGTCTTCTTCATTATTGACAATATCCATAATTGATGTCATCGTTACATTGCCGGACTCAAAAAGCGGCTCGCCCTTGCTGTTGATAATTGCATCGTAGGAACATATTCTTCCGTCAATATATTCCTCCATAATATACTGAATCGGCGGAAGCTCAACAAAAAAGTTTTCAAGCTCATCGTCATTTTTTATCTTATAAGTGTCATTGGCACCAACACCATTGTCCGGTTTTACAATCACAGGATAGCCGACCTGACGGATAAACTCTTTTGCGTGCCCGATTTCATCAACAAGATGATATCTGGCTGTCGGAATACCTGCCAACTCATAATAATCCTTCATTGCCGATTTATATTTTACCTTGTGCATATCCTCTGTTTTAAAGCCCGTACTCACATTAAAATCGGTTCTCAGCATCGCATCCCGCTCAAGCCAGTATTCATTATTGCTTTCAATCCAGTCAATGCGTCCATGCTTAAACGTCAGAAAAGCAACCCCTCTATACACATCATCATAATTTTCCAGACTGTCAACCCTGTAATACTCACTGAGTGCTCCTTTTAGCGCATCACTCAGTTCTTCATAAGGCGCATCTCCAATTCCAAGAACATTGACACCGTTATCCTTTAACTCTTTACAAAATCTCCAATAATTTGTCGGAAAATTCGGTGATATAAAAATAAAATTCATTTTGATACATCTTCTTTCTTAAGAAAAATATAGCTCACATCATGTCACATACGGAAGGAATTTTTTCACCTGCATATACCACCAATACCAGTCATGACTCACGTCATACCCCCAATAGTCAAACCATGCATGAATCCCCTTCTGTCTGAAAATGAGTTCAAGCTCTCTTGTGCTTGCCTTAAGCTCGTCCTCCCACGCGCCCTGACCGACACAAAAAATCATTTTACGTTCATTGTACATACGGATATACGGATGGTCCAACGGCATATTTTTAAGAAAATCCACCGGGGAATTATCATAAATCAACGGCTCTGTATAAGCGCCAAAACTATCTTCTGCACCGTACAGCCCGCTCAGACAAAGGCAGCCCGAAAACAAATCCGGACGTCTTAAAAAAAAGTTTGCGGCATGCATCGCGCCCATACTGCAGCCAAAATTCATAATCCCATCTGCATTCTGTCCGCCATTTGCAGCTGAATTGATTTTCAAAATTTCCGGTAAAAGCTCATCGGTAACATACCAAAACCACTGTTCATGCCTTTCAATTCTTTGATGGGGATTACCGCTTTTAAATGACCATGTCTCACCGTCGATTGTATCTACAGTAAAAATCTGTACCTTTCCGGCTTCAATGACCGGCGCCCAGACATCCGTCATTTTAAAATTTTCAAAATCATAAAAGCGTCCGTTCTGACACGGAAAAAACAGCCATGGCTGCCCGGCATGTCCGTATACCTTAAATTCCATCACTCTGCCAAGGCGTCTGCTATATCTTTTATAATATTCAATCTTCATCTAAAACTCCCCCTTCCAAATAAAGGCATATGAGCATAGTCTTATTCCATTTCAAGACAGCGCATAAAAACAGGTATCTGCCTCTCCCATGAAGCTTCGCAATGCGTGCCGTTTGGTACAATGCGTGCGCATACCATAACACGGCCATCCAACAACGCATTATATACTTTTTTAAATGCTGCAGCTGCTGCCTTATGCCCCTCCAACTCCTCACTGCCATAATCCATGTAAACCATCGTGCTGCTGTCCATATGCGATGACTTAATAAAATCCAATACCTTTGACGTTCCGAAATACAGAGTCGGTGAAAGCGCCGCTGCCTTAGAAAAAACATGATTGTATGCCGATACTGCATATAAAGACATCAGACCGCCCATTGAGCTTCCACATATATAAGTATGTTCTCTGTCCGGTATCGTACGAAACATACCATCCACAAGAGGCTTCAGCGTTTCCACGAGCCAGTCCATATATATGCCGCCCAATCCTTTAAGCATGCCTTCAGGTTTTATTTTAACCTGAAACGGTGAATACTCATGAAGACGCCCATAACCCTCATGGTTGCACTCCACGGCAACAACAATCAGTTTTGAATGAATAAAATCCAAATATTCTCCCATCCCCCAGCTTTTCCCATAGGTCGCATGCGAATCAAAAAACACATTATGTCCGTCAAACATATATAAGACAGGATAGCTTTGTTCCTCTCTATCATAATCCTCAGGAAGCCGTATATAAAGATTTCTTTCAGCGTTTCCCGTAAGCTGAGGAATTTTAATCTTATCAACAATAATTTTCATAAATTTTTCTCCTGTACTATTTAGCAACTTGACTTTATCATAGCGTATTTTCTCTGTACTTTCCAGTCCTGAAGCAAAAAAAACATGACATTTTTATTGACAAAAAAAGTCTGGTTAGTTATACTAAACTCATATACCCCACCCAGGGTGTAGTAATATGCAAAGTGAGGTGTTATTTTGAAAGAACATTTTAATATTTCCGGAATGAGCTGTTCAGCCTGCTCGTCCCATGTTGAAAAAAGCGTTTCCAAGCTTGAGGGTGTAAAGAAAGTCACTGTCAATCTTTTAGCCAATAGCATGACTGTAGACTACAACGAAGGTGTACTCACATCCGAAAAGATATGTAAAGCTGTGGAAAATGCCGGCTACGGTGCTGTTTTGGCCGATGCAAAAACGGCTGTCAGCCAAACAGCTTTAAAAAAACCGGTTTTAGATACCGGTATTAAAAATATGCAGTTTCGTCTGACTGTTTCTCTTATTTTTATGGCAATCCTTATGTACGTTGCCATGGGAAGCATGGTTGGGCTGCCTCAGCCCCCTTTCCTGACCGGAGAAGAAAATGCTGTTATTTTTGCTTTTACACAATTTTTGCTCTCACTGCCGGTCATCTATGTCAATCGAAAGTATTTTATCAACGGCTTTAAAATGCTTTTTAAAGGCGCGCCAAACATGGATACACTGATTGCCGTCGGTTCAGGCGCTTCTCTCATTTACGGTGTTTTTGCCATCTATCAAATGGCATGGGGACACGGACACGGCGATTTAGCGCGCGTCCATCAATACATGCATGATTTGTATTTTGAATCTGCCGTCATGATATTAACATTGATTACACTCGGCAAATATATGGAAACACGTTCAAAAGGCAAGACCTCCGAAGCCATCGAAAAGCTGATGAATCTTGCCCCAAAAACAGCCATCCGTCTAAACGGTGAAATCGAGGAGGAAATTCCCGCTGAAAATGTCCGCGTCGGCGATATCCTTTTGATTCGCCCCGGCTCAAGCATCCCTGTAGACGGCACTGTTGTTGACGGTTATTCCTCCGTCAACGAGGCTGCGCTTACAGGCGAAAGTATTCCCGTGGAAAAATCTGTCGGAAATACGGTGCTTTCAGCTTCCGTCAATGGCAGCGGCGTTTTAAAAATACGTGCCGACAAAGTCGGTGAAGACAGTACACTGTCACAGATTATCCGTCTTGTCGAGGAAGCCGGCGCCAGCAAAGCCCCAATCGCCAAACTGGCCGATAAGGTCAGCGGCATCTTTGTTCCGACAGTTATGATAATTGCAGCTGCCACATTTATTATATGGTATTTTGTTGCAGGACAGACCTTTACTTTTTCATTATCCACAGCCATCGCTGTCCTCGTGATTTCCTGCCCATGTGCACTCGGTCTTGCGACACCCGTGGCAATTATGGTCGGCACAGGCAAGGGCGCCGGTTTCGGAATACTTGTTAAGTCCGGCGACGCCCTTGAAACTGCCCATAAAATTGATACAGTTGTTATGGACAAAACCGGCACGATTACTACAGGCAAGCCTTCCGTCACCGATGTTTTTACAGCGGCAGCGGAAATTTCCGTCTCCGAACTTATAAGCACAGCGGCCTCCATCGAAAAATATTCCGAGCATCCGCTGGCCGGCGCCATCACAGATTATGCCGCCGAACAAAATGCTCTTTTTTCAAAAATTACCGATTTTCAGGCGCTGCCCGGTCTTGGCATAAAAGGAAAAATGGATTCAATTCCGGTGTTGGCCGGTAATCCGAAATTTTTAAAAAGTGAAGGCATCGACATGGGTGTTTTAGAAAAAACCGGCAAACAGCTTGCCTTAGAAGGCAAAACACCGATGTACTTCGCCCGCGGCGGTAAAATGCTCGGAATCATCGCCGTTGCCGACAAGGTTAAGCCGACAAGCAAAACGGCCATTGATGAATTTCGTCATATGGGTATTGATGTTATCATGCTCACCGGCGATAATAAACTGACTGCCGAAGCTATCGGACGGCAAGTCGGCGCCGACCAAGTTATTTCTGAAGTGATGCCTCAGGACAAAGAAACTGTCATCCGTAAATTACAGGAGGAAAACAAAACTGTGGCAATGATTGGTGACGGCATTAACGATGCGCCGGCTCTGACCCGTGCGGATGTAGGCATTGCTATCGGTGCCGGAATGGATGTCGCGATTGAAGCGGCCGATATCGTTCTTATGAAAAATCAGCTGACAGACGCAGTGACCGCCATTCAGCTTTCACGCGCTGTTATTAGAAATATTAAAGAAAATCTTTTTTGGGCATTTTTCTACAACAGTATCGGCATTCCTTTAGCCGCCGGTGTATTTTTCACCGCTTTTGCGCTTAAATTAAATCCAATGATTGGTGCCGCCGCCATGAGTTTAAGCTCTGTATGCGTTGTCTCCAATGCTTTAAGATTAAAGCTGTTTAAGCCAAAATTTCATTCAGCTGAGGCTGATGCCTGCCAATGCCCTGTCAGCATTGACAGTTCTAAAAATATTAATAAAGAAAGTGAGTGTTATTTTATGGAAAAAACAATGATTATTGAAGGTATGATGTGCCCGCACTGCAGCGGCAGAGTTACTCAGGTTTTAAACGACATTGACGGCGTTTCTGCCGTTGTAAGCCTTGAAGAAAAAAGTGCAAAGATTACATTGAGCAAAGAAGTCTCCGATGATGTTTTAACAAAAGCTGTCACCGACGCAGGCTACAATGTTGTCTCTTTAAACTGACAGGGAGGAATACTTTTGAAAGCAGACAAAACAAAAGTGACCCGCCTTTTAAAGACAGCCCGCGGCCAGCTGGACGGTATTCTTAACATGGTCGAAAATGACCGATACTGTATTGATATATCTAATCAGATAATGGCAGCTCAGGCAATTCTTACAAAGGTCAATAAAGAAATACTTCACGCCCATATGGAACACTGTGTTAAGCAGTCAATGGACGGTACCGAATCCGATAAAAAAATTGAAGAAATATTGACGATTATGGATAAAATGATGAAGTAGAAATGCAACAGGGGGGGCAAATAAAAGGTTCTTTGCGGCTAGAAATGCCGCTTGAACCTTTTATTTGCCCCCACTCTTATGGATAAAATGCCCCCTGCTGGTTGATTATGCTTCTCCGTTTTTGCATATATCACCGACACCGTTAAGGACAACTGTCGGTCTGTAAGCGTATTTTTTCATTGTTTCACGGGTTGTAATTCCCGATAAAACAAGCACTGTTGTCATACCGCTTTCCATACCCGAAACAATATCTGTATCCATTCTGTCACCGACCATCACAGCCTCACCGGAATGGCAGCCAAGCAGTTTGAGACCAGTGCGCATCATTAAAGGATTTGGTTTGCCGCAAAAATATGCCTGTGTTCCCGTTGCCATTTCAATCGGTGCAATCAGTGCCCCGCACGCCGGCATAATACCATTCTCAATAGGGCCTGACACATCTGAATTGGCTCCGATAAGCTTCGCCCCTTTGAGGACGAGATTTGTTGCCTTCGTCAGTGTATCCAAAGAATATGCCTTGCCTTCACCGACAACAACATAATCCGGGTCTACATCATTCATCATAATTCCGGCATCATAGAGTGCATTTAAAAGTCCCGCCTCGCCGATTGCATACACTGAACATCCCGGCGCCTGTTCCTTTAAAAAAGCCGCAGTTGCCAGCGCGCTTGTATAAAAATGTTCCTCCGGCACATCAAGCCCCATACGTGCCAGCTTCTGGTTTAATTCCCTCGGTGTATAACCACTGTTATTTGTCAAAAAAAGATATTCTTTTTTTTCGTCCTTGAGCCACTGAATAAACTCCGGTACACCCGGAAGTATTTGATTTCCGTGATAAATCACACCATCCATATCGCAAATAAAACCTTTTTTTGTTCTAAAATCAATCATGTTTCTTGTCCTCCATCAATCTTTTGCGCTTTTACACGCTTATATTTTCATGATACCGCTTTATTGTAAATGTCAGCTTCGCCTATGAGTAAAATTTATGTAATATTTTCAGTTAAACTAATATTTACGCTAACATTATAAAAAAGCCATAAAAATTGTTCCGAAAGTCAACAAAATCAAGCCGACCAGCTCTTTACGATTTAACTTTTCTCCAAACACAAAATAGGAGAATACTACAGTAACTAAAATACTTAATTTGTCAACAGGTGCCACCACGCTAACCGGACCGTTTTGAATCGCATGATAATAGCACAGCCATGACGCCCCTGTTGTTATACCGGAACAACTGATGAAAACCAACTCCTTTTTATCCATCAGCTTAACCTGATTTTGCTTCTTTGATACCAAAACAACCAGCCATGCCATCACCAAAACAACGCTTGTGCGTATCGCTGTTCCTAAGTCCGAAGGAAGTCCCTTCATGCCGGGTTTTCCTAAAACTGCTGTCAAGGCGGCAAAAATTGCAGAGCCGCACGCATACCAAAACCACCCATTTTTACTTTTGGCAACAGTAGTCTCCTTTTTATTAATCATCATAAAAACACCCGTTGTAATGCTCACAATAGCGACAATCTTTGCAGCACTTATCCCCTCATGAAACAAAACAAGGGCCAATAATATTGTGAGTACTGTACTTGATTTATCAATCGGTACAACCTTATTAATATCGCCCATCTGCAATGCCTTAAAATAACACAGCCACGATATGCCGGTCGATAATCCCGACAAAACAAGAAAAGCAACGGACGAACCATCAATATTTTTTATCTGGCTATACGAACCGGATATAAAAACAATGAGCCAGGAAAATGCAAATATAATGATTGTTCGCACCGCTGTTGCCACATCGGAGTCCGTCTTTTTAATACCACATTTTGCCAATATTGAAGTCACACCGGCAAAAAAAGCTGATGCCACTGCACTTATAAGCCACATCGCTCTCCCTTCTTTCCGTCCCGGCAAATTTTCCCATTCAAAGGTCTCTGCATCAAAAAATCAATTTTTCAAAAGCAATTCTAAAGTCACCGTCCGCCAGCTGTATCACACCGCAATAAACAAAATTATTTTTTTTAAGCCACTGCTGCATAATCTGATTATCCTTATGGGTGTCTATGCGGATACCTGTAATTTTATCTTTTTTACAAAGTCCCTCGGCATATTTAAGCAATGCCTCTGCTTCACCGCTGCGCTTTGCACCGGGTGCTGACACAATACGGTGGATGACTGCATATTCATCGCCATCCTCCAGCCACCGGCCATCAAAAATCACATCATAAGTCGGTTCCTTTCTAAAAGAAATCACTGCGGACGCTAATATTGCCCCGTTTTTTTCGGATACATAACATTCTCTGTTTTCAATATCCTGTGCAATAATTTCCCTGTTCGGATATCCGTTCTGCCACTGATTTACACCTCTGTTTTTTAGTTCTGCCTGCGCCGCCTCAAAAAGGGGCATGAGCTGATTCATATCTGTTTCTGCTGCCTTCCTTATCATCTTTATTCTCCTGTCACTTTACTATCATTGTTTTTTACAGCACACGGCAGTTTTATCTCAAAAGTCGTCATCTCATCTGCACTTTTTGCACTGATTTGACCTTCATGAAGACGTATAATCTCCCTCGCAATCGCAAGCCCTAAACCGGCGCCGCCGCTGTTTGTTGTCCTTGACTCATCTAATCTGAAAAACTTATCAAAAATGGACTGAAGCTTTTGCGTAGGAATTGTTCTGCCATGATTTGTAAAGCGTATTTCTATAAAATCATCTGCTGTCCGCTTTGCAGTTACACAGATGTTTGTTTTCTCATAACTGTAAGCCACGGCATTCTTTAAAATATTATTGAATACACGGGCAAGTTTTTCAGAATCCGCATAAATTTCCAAATTTTCATCAGCCTCAACCGAAATCGTATTGCCGTGCGCTTGCAGTATCGGATAAAACTCGTCCGTCATCTGTATAAGCATATAGTAAAGGTTAATTGTCTCTTTTTCAAGGACTATATGCGTTAAATTATACCTTGTAATTTCAAAAAATTCATTAATCAGTTTTTCCAGGCGCTCAGATTTTTCAAGAGCTACATGGGTATACTTCTCCCTCTGAGCATCGGGCATATCCCGAACCTCGTCTAAAAGGCTGAGATAACCGACAACCGATGTCAGCGGTGTTTTCAAATCATGCGCAAGATAAGTAATTAAATCATTTTTCTTTGCCGCTTCCGCTCTAATCAGCTGCTCATGGTGCTGCATTCTCGCTTTTATAGAAACAAGCTGCGTCTCGACAGGTGCATATTCCGCCTCAAAAAGGCTTCCCGTCTTAACATCATTTTCCATATAAATGCCAATAATACGGCTGATTTTCTGAATTTCTTTTTTCCGCTGTCTTTTTCCGTATAAATAACAGGCTAAACAGATGCCGCCTCCCATCATAAATATGAGAACGACAGCCACGGTCATAATAAATGAACGTATGGCCGGCCAATAGGGCTGTACAATCTGAGCAGTTCCGGATTCAGCGTCAACCCAAACCGTCTGTTGTTCCATAAGGTTATGCCATACCCAATCACCGATAAAACCATTGAGCAAAACATCAAAAACCCATTCTCCGATTTTATAAACAACAAAAAATATAGCAATGGCAAGCCCGATTTTTCCTATAACCGATAGTATTGATTTTATCTTTTCAGTCTTCAATTTTATATCCGCACCCCCATACTGTTTTAATATACTTTGGATTTTCAAAGGAATCCTTCATTTTTTCCCGCAAATGTCGGATGTGCACGGTGACCGTATTGTTGCTTTTGCTGTAATATTCATCGCCCCATATTTCATGAAAAATCGCTTCGGCGCTGACAACCTGACCTTTTTTGCGGCACAAAATCGAAAGAATTAAAAACTCTGTCGGTGTCAGAACAAGCGGGCGTTCATCCAACGTACATTCATGAGTTTTCTCATTAATCACAAGCCCGGAAACAATAAGTAAATCCTCCGATTTTCCTCCCGTGTTATAACGCTTATAACGGCGAAGCTGCGCCTTTACCCTTGCCACAAGCTCGAGCGGTCTAAAGGGCTTTGTCATATAATCGTCGGCGCCGAGCGTCAGACCTGTAATTTTATCAATTTCTCCGTCCTTGGCCGTCAGCATAATCACCGGATAAGTATACTTTTCACGAATGATACTGCAAAGTTCAAATCCGCTCATCCCCGGCAGCATAATATCAAGGACAGCCAAATCCATTTCCTCCTGCCTGATACAGGAAAGCGCTTCATTCGCAGTGTAAAATTTATAAACCTCATAGCCTTCATTTTTAAGATAAAGCGCCACTAAATCGGCAATCTCTTTTTCATCATCAACAATTAATATCTTTTCACTCATAGCTTAACCTCTCTCGTATACCGGTATTATATATAGCATACCTCATTCCCATGTAAAAACTATTAATTTTTTACTAAGATTTCCAAAGAATAAAGGCAGTCACTTTGTCAGCATACGGTTTTGAGCATGCCGGCAAAATGAACTGCCCTATTTTTAATCATATAACTTTGCAATACATCCGATGCCAAGTGCACCCGGACCTGTATGGCATGCAATACTCAGAGGAAGAACACCTCCGATAACCTCATATCCCGGAAATTCCTCACACACCGTCTGATGCCATGCTTCACCTGCCGCCTTATCTCCTGAATAAGCCGTGCCAAGCCATAGCTTTTTACCGGCAAACCTGCCTTCGATTTCTTCATGAAGCGCCGCAATCATTGCTTTTTTTGCAGCCTTCCATCCGCGTACCTTCTTAAAGGCATCCAGCTTATCACCCTGAATCTGAAGCACTGGTTTAATATTTAAAACACTGCCGACCGCAGCCGCAGCCGGTGTCACTCTGCCGCCTTTTTTCAGATATTTAAGTGTATCTACCGTAATAAATATACTGGCATCTAATGCCGTATCTTCAAGCATTTTTTTAATCATCTCTGCCGAATAGCCCTGTTTGACAAAATAGAGCGCATCCAAAACCGACTGACGCTGTGTCACCGAAATACGCTTGTTGTCAACAACATATACTTTTCCTTTATAATCGGAGGCAAGTATTTTCGCACTCTGGACAGAACTGCTTAACCCGCCCGACATAGGAATATAAATAACCGCATCATTTGTCTGTAAAAGCCTGTCCCATGTATCCAAAAGCTCTCCCGGAGACGGCTGTGATGTCGAAATTTCCACATCCTCAGCAAGATGCGCAAAAAACTCCTCCTGTGTCAACGTCTTTCCTTCATAATAAATTTTGTCATTAATACAAAACGGCATAGAAATAAGACTGACACCCCATTCTTTCGCCTCTTTAGGAGTAATTCCGCTGTTTGTATCTACAGCAACTGCAATACGTTCTGCCATATTATCCTCCCCAAATCTTCTAACTTTACATATGAAGAACATTATACTACAACTGTTGTTTTTGTCAATGCTCTTTCTCTTGTTTCCCTCAGAAGCAAATGCGGCTTAAAATTGTTTTTCCACAGCAGCAACGGCGGCTTCAAGCTGTTCATCCACTGAGGCATCATCCCCATTTTCGACTTTTATATCCGGGGTAACACCTAGCCCATGAATACATTTTCCATTTGGTGTAAAATATTTCGCACTTGTCAGTTTTATGGCCGAGCCGTCCGCAAACGGAATAATATACTGAACAATTCCTTTGCCGTAAGTTTGCATACCGACAATTTCTGCCCAGTCATAATCTTGAAGTGCCGCCGCAAATATTTCGGCAGCACTGGCACTTCCGCCATTTGTCAGGACAACCATCGGTATATCCAAAACTTCTTCATTATCCGCATATTCTTCCTCTCTCTGCCCGTTTTTGTCTTCCGTATAAACTAAAAGCCCCTCCGGCAAAATACGGTCAAGAATCGGACAGACAGAGCTCATATTGCCGCCCGGATTGCCTCGGACATCGACAACAAGTCCCTTCATGCCTTCTTCAAGAAGTGTGTTCACGGCCTCATCAAACTGTTTAACCGTCACCTGTTCAAAACCTGAAAGCCTTATATAACCGATATTATTTCGAAGAAGTCTGTATTCGACAGTCACATCATCCAGCTTCTTGCGGACAATCGTTTTTTCAATATAATCCTCTGTCGATGGTCTGAAAACCGTCACTGTCACCTCAGTGCCTTCCTCCCCCTGAATTTTTGCGACGACCTCATTCATCGTCTGACCCTCGATACCTTCACCGTCCACCTTTGCAATGATATCGCCTGCCATAAACCCGGCATCTTCACTTGGGCCGCCCTTCGTAATCTCCACAATGACAAGCTGACCTGTCTGCATATCCTGTGTTACCGTCACGCCAATGCCGCTGTAAACGCCCTCAGCCTGCGCAAGAAGCTGCTTGTATTCCTCGGCTGTATAATATGTCGTATAAGGCTCATTTAGCCCATAGACATACCCTTTATAGACACCTTCGCTCATCATCTCCGGACTAATAGAGGCTTCATCCATGTAGTATTTATTAATAACCCCGTCAATTTCACCGAGCTTATTCAAAATATCCCTGTATCTGCTCTGCTGCTTCTCATCCAGTGCTGTGGCATTAACAGAAAGCTTACTTTGAATTTTATCTGAAAAAACCACGCCTGTCCCGAAGGCGAGAGAAAGTGCAAGCATAGATACCACTGCTGTTTTCACTTTATTCTGTCCCATGTCATCATCCTCTCATTTAATATTATAAAACAGCCGAAGCAGAAAATATATCCTGTTCCGGCTGTTCTTATTATACGCGAATATGTCTCCTTAAAGTTCCCCAGCTTCCAATCAGACCGATACCAAGACCGATACAAAGAGAAATAGGAATTAACCATACAAATACATCATTAACATTTGAAAACTTCAGAAAATCTACGTTCGGGAAAGTTGTCTCCACAAATTCAACAACCTTCACATATAGAAAACGAAGCAGCGCTACCGGAACAGCCGAGCCGATTAAACCGATGACAACAGCCTCCACAAGGAAAGGTCCTTTTACAAACAAATCTGTGGCACCGATATATTTCATAATTGCAATTTCTTCTTTTCTCGCCGTAATACCGATTGTTACTGTATTACTGATAAGGAACACAGCAACCGCAACTAAAATAACAATAATAACAATCGATGCATATCCGATAAGACGGCTTAAACTTGTAAAAGTATCTGCCAAAGTCTCTGATGCATTGACTTTTCTGATTTCCGGAAGGCTCTCAAGATAAGCGACAAGCTCATCCTGCTTTGATGTATCTTTTAAGTAAATTGTCAGGCTGTCCATACCTTCCAGCGGATTTTCATTCTGAAGGTTTGTGAGCGCACCGGTTGCCTCCTCCTCACCGCCGAGGTAAACCGGTCTAAACTGTTCCCATGCTTCTTCATCTGAAATATAAGTTACAGATTCTACTTCTTCGCGAAGCTCAATAATCTTTTTAAGGTTCTGAATCTGCTCGTCATTAACATCTTCATTAAAGAAAGCTGATACGCCGACATTTTTTTCGGCAGATGCCATAGTTTCCCGGAAATTATAAATCACGCTGAAAAAAACACCGAACAGGAACAGACAACATGTAATTGTACCGATGGATGCCAGTGAAAAAAGTCTGTTTCTGTGTATACTTTTAAAGCCCTGCTTGACACAGTACATAAATCTGCTAAACCTCATAATAGCCACCCTTTGCCTCATCACTGACAATGACACCATTGTTCATTGTGATGACTCTCTTTTGCATTTTTTCTACGATATCTTTATTATGTGTGACAACAATGACCGTTGTACCTCTCATATTGATTTCCTCCAACAGACGCATAATTTCCATCGCATTGTTAGGGTCAAGATTACCGGTTGGCTCATCTGCCAAAATCACAGGCGGATTGTTTGCAAGTGCACGGGCAAGCGCAACTCTTTGCTGCTCACCACCGGAAAGTTCTTTAGGATATGAATCGGCCTTCTCTGAAAGTCCCACAATACTCAATAGCTGCGGCACTGTATCCTTGATAACCTTTGTGCTTTTTCCGACAACACGCATCGCAAAAGCAATATTCTCATAAACTGTTCTGTCCTTTAACAGACGGAAGTCCTGAAATACAACGCCTATGCCGCGGCGCATCTTAGGTACTCTCTTTCTTCTGAGCTTGCCAATATTTTGATTATTCATAAAAATGGCACCGGATGTCGGCTCTAATTCTTTTAACAGAAGTTTGAATAATGTTGTCTTTCCCGAGCCGCTGGTACCGACAATAAATACAAACTCACCTTTTCTGATTCTTAAACTGACGCCGTTTAATGCAGACACCCCTGTCGAATATGTCTTATATACATTATCCAAAGCAATCATCGGGTATTCCCTCCTTAGTATTGAAACGTCTCCATATATTTCATATACCGCACAACCATTAATGCAATTTTGAAGGTAATGGCATCTTCAAAAACACGCAAATCAAGCCCCGTACTTTTCTGAAGCTTGTCAAGACGGTATACGAGTGTATTTCTATGGATGTAGAGCTGTCTGGATGTTTCTGAAACATTCAGGCTGTTCTCAAAAAACTTGTTAATTGTTGTCAAAGTCTCCTCATCGAAATCATCCGGAGATTTTCCGTCAAAAATCTCTTTAATAAACATTTTGCAAAGCGGAATCGGCAGCTGGTAAATAAGACGGCCGATACCTAAATTGCTGTACGCCACAACGGTGCGTTCACTATAAAAAATCTTTCCGACATCAAGACTCATCTTGGCTTCCTTGTACGAACGCGAAACATCCTTAATCTCATTGACAATCGTACCAAGTGCAATTCTTGCCTCAGGCATGCCTTCACCGGCGAGCATCTCTTTAATTCCTTTTGCATACCTGCAAAGCTCATCATAGGTATCCTCACCCTCTAGCTCTTTAACAATAATCACACTCTTTTCATCCACCGCTGTCACAAACTCCTTAGGTTTTGTGCCAATAACACCACGGACAATTTCAAGAGCATTCTCTTCTTTATCAAGATTTGTCTCAATAATCATCACAATTCGCTTTGCATCGGTTTCGATGTGCAGCTTTTTAGAACGGTTGTAAATGTCAACTAACAGCAGATTGTCAAGTAAAAGATTCTTAATAAAATTATCTTTATCAAAACGCTCTTTGTATGCGACAAGAAGATTTTGTGTCTGGAAGGATGCAATCTTTCCAACCATATAAACATCGTCACTGTCACCCTTTGCCAATATCACAAACTCCATCTGATGTTCATCAAATACTTTAAAAAACTGGTATCCGGCAAGCACCTGACTGTCTGCCGGAGAATTTACAAAATCCAGCACTGCACTCTCATATTCATCTGAAATCTCAAATGTTGAGGCAAGCATCTTGCCCTCTGTGTCCATCACACATAAATCAACTCTTGTGATAGCCTTTAAACCCTCGATACTGTTTTGAAGAACCTGATTTGAAATCATATGCTGTCACTCCCCTATATCATTATTTTTGTTTTTTTACGTCTGACTGCTCATTATTATTTTAATGCAAAAACCACAAAAAATAAAGAGGAATTTCTGCTTTTTTTTACCATTACTACCGTAATTGTTAAATTTCTATTACAGTTTAATTGCGTACTTATCATTTGTCAAGTCCAAATCCGAGTTTTTAACCATTTTAGCAGTTTTTACAAGAAAAATATTATCACAATTTTATCATTTCCATCAAAATATCCGACGTTTTTTAAATTTTTATTTCTTTTTCTGACTTGGGATTTTCAAAAAACCATGTTAAAATGAAAACACATTTTGAATATATTTGAATATAAAGGAGTTTTCCCAATGAATCAGCATCCAACGGTTTTAATTACGGGCGCCTCCCGCGGCATCGGACGCGCAGCTGCCCTTTATCTTGCTAAAAAAGGCTGCCGGCTTATTCTTACATGCAAATCCAATATAACAGCCCTCGAAGAAACAAGGCAGAAGATTTTAGATATCGGTGCGGACTGTCTCGCTCTAAAAGCGGATGCCGCAGATTACGAAGCGATGTTAAAAGTATTTGAAGCTGCAAAAAGCCGCTTTGGGCATATTGATGTCCTTATTAACAATGCCGGCATCGCTCACATCGGTCTTTTTACGGATATGAAGCCTGCCGACTGGCAGTATATCATGCGCAATAACACCGAATCTGTATTTAACTGCTGCCATTTAGCTGTGCCTGACATGGTGCGCCTTCAAAGAGGACGTATTATCAATATTTCTTCCGTCTGGGGCAATGTGGGTGCCTCCTGTGAGGTCATTTATTCAGCCTCAAAGGGCGCGGTCGGAAGCTTTACAAAGGCGCTTGCCAAAGAACTGGCGCCAAGCCATATTTCCGTTAATGCCATTGCCTTTGGCACCATCGACACTGAAATGAACAGCTGCTTTTCAGAAGAAGAAAAAAAGGCGCTTGCCGATGACATCCCTGCCTGCCGTTTTGGCACCCCAAACGAAGCCGCTGCTCTCATATGGCAGCTTATGAATGCCCCTGAATATCTGACCGGTCAAATTATTACAATGGACGGCGGATGGCTCTAAAAAGAGGCGGCCTTGACATGTTCTGTTCTGCCGACAGAACATGTCAAATGCCGCCCCTTTTTTATTTATCATTTATTTTGTATAGTTATCAAAGTAACCCTGAATCAAAATAATCGGTGTACCCTTATCGCCGCTGCCTGATGTAAGGTCTGCAAGTGAACCAATCAAATCAGTCAGTCGTCTCGGTGTTGTACCCTGTGAAACCATATTGCCTGTAAGGCTTTCTGCCTTTTCGTCCTTTTCACGGATATAATCAGAAATTGCTGCTTTTAAGGCATCGCCTGAAAGCTCAGCAAAGTCGTTATCTGCAAGATATTTAAGCTTCACTTCATTCGGAGTTCCCTCAAGTCCTGCTGTATAGGCCGGTGAAACAACAGGGTCTGCCAATTCCCAAATCTTTCCTACAGGGTCTTTAAAAGCACCATCACCGTACACCATCACTTCGATGTGCTTTCCTGTCTTTTCCTCAACAGACTTCTGGACTCTTTCAACAACTTCCTCACACTTAATCGGGAAAAGCTTTACACTGTCCTCAGTTGCTTTGTTAGAGCCTAAAAGACCGTATTTATCATTATATCCGCTGCCGTCAACGCTTGCTGTCATGATATCATCCAATGTGTACACAAGCTTTGCGCCTGCTTCTTTTAAAATTCTCTTTGTGCGCACTCTTGTATGAATGTCACATGCCAGTACACAATCTGTATATTCAAGAATCGCTTTAGGATTATTCGCAAAAATAATCTCCACATCTGCGCCGCAGTCTTTAATGAGCTGCTTGTAATACTCGACATAATCAACACCTGTAAATGTATGCTTCTTATAACCGAAAAGCTCTCTGTACTTTTCTTCTGTCAGCACATCACTCCATGGATTGACACCTGCCGCATCCAAATCATCCAGTGATACTAAGTGGTTGCCCACCTCATCTGACGGATAGCTTAACATAAGCACAACCTTTTTACAGCCGCTTGCAATACCTTTTAAACAAATTGCAAAACGATTACGGCTTAAAATAGGGAAAAGTACACCAACAGTTTCGTCGCCGAACTTTGCCTTAACATCCTTTGCAATCTGCTCTACAGTCGCATAGTTACCCTGAGCTCTTGCCACAACGGCCTCTGTCACCGCAATAACATCCTTGTCTCTCAATTCAAAGCCTTCGCTTTTTGCTGCTGCAAGTACAGAATCTACAACAATTGCCGCAAGGTCATCGCCCTGTCTTATAATCGGCGCTCTCACACCTCTTGAAACTGTTCCAACGAGTCTTTCCATCTTTTTTCCTCCTGAAATCATCCTGATAATTTATAGTTTTAGAAGTCTGACGGCGCAAATACGCCTGTACAGACACCCGCTATCATTAATTGCGCAACTATTTTAGCACATTTTTAACGCGCTGTCACTAAATTTCGACAAATACTATGCTCTTTTTTCATATTTACCTTCAACCATCGTCAAGCCAGCCATAATAAATATACAGTCAAACAGCGCACCGATACATGAAATGATTGCCAGCGGCGAATCCTGTCCCGACAAAAGCGGCAGACCAAGAAGCGCGAAAACACTTCCGAAAATAATCAAAAGTCTTCCTGAAGCCCGGTTATATTTTCGCACGTCTGTCACTTCAATCTTTTTGCTGACATTTGCCCAATATCTTGTCGCCTTTTTAGAAAACAAAGTATAAATGCCAAGCGCTATAAAGCCTGCACTTATTGCTTCCCATCCGATAAAAGCCCAAATCATACGATTCCCCCTATGCCAAATCAATAGCCTCTGATTCTGTCATCACTGTCATCTGTTGTCTTTTCTATACTTCGGATGACAACATAATAGCCGTAGCTGTCGTTCACCTTCACAAAAACCCTGTCACCGACTTTATGTCCCATAATTGCCCTGCCAATGGGCGATTCATTACTTATACGCCCTGACAGAGAATCCTCCCGGATTGTTGTCACAAGCTTATAAGTTTCTTCTTCATCGTCCTCCTCAAAATAAAGACGCACCGTATTATTCATGCCCACTTCGTCTTCGGCAGAATCATCTTCAATGACCTGTGCCGTCCGAATCATGCGCTCAAGGTAGCGTATTCTGCTTTCATTTTTATTCTTATCCTTCTTTGCCGCATGATATTCAAAATTCTCACTTAAATCGCCGTGTTCTCTTGCCTCCTTAACCGCTGCAATGGCATTCTTACGGACAACAAGCTTTCTGTACTCGATTTCCTCCTCAAGTTTTTTTATATCATTTTCTGTTAATTTGTCATACATTGGAGTCACTCCCTGATTTAAGATTACGCGGATTATTCCGCACACTGCCTATATTATAAAACAATCCGCGTCAAAGCACAACCTTACAAGTTTGCTTTAGTATTCCCCCGAAAACATCGGTGTTGACAAATATCTGTCACCGTGGTCCGGCATAATCACAACAATATTTTTACCTTTATTTTCCGGACGCCTTGCCAGCTGTATCGCCGCATAAACTGCCGCACCGGACGAAATACCGACAAGAATGCCTTCCGTTTTTGCAAGCTCTGCCCCTGTCTTTAATGCATCCTCATTGTCCACCGTAATCACTTCATCATAAACCTTCGTATCAAGAATTTCCGGCACAAAACCGGCGCCGATACCCTGAATTTTGTGCGCCCCCGGATGTCCGCCCGAAAGAATCGGAGAAGCCTTTGGCTCGACAGCCACAATACGGATTTTAGGATTTTTTTCTTTTAAATACCGTCCTGTACCGGTAATTGTGCCGCCTGTGCCGACTCCCGATACAAATATATCAACCTGTCCGTCTAAATCATCCCAAATTTCGGGGCCCGTTGTTTCATAATGAGCTCTGCTGTTTGCAGGATTGACAAACTGTCCGGCAATAAAGCTGTCCGGGATTTCTTCTGATAATTTTTCAGCCTTTTCAATAGCGCCGCTCATCCCTTTTGCACCATCAGAAAGCACAACCTCAGCACCATAGGCTTTCATCAAATTTCTTCTCTCCACACTCATCGTATCCGGCATAACAATAATCATCCGATACCCCTTTGAAGCCGCAATTGCCGCAAGACCGATACCTGTATTGCCGCTCGTCGGCTCAATAATCACAGAATCCTTTTTCAATTTTCCTGATTTTTCCGCTTCTGTAATCATATAAAGCGCTGCCCTGTCTTTAATGCTTCCTGCCGGATTCAAGCCTTCGACCTTCGCAAAAACTCTTGCCGGAAGACCTTTTTCATTTTGATAATTATTAAGCTCTAAAAGCGGTGTATGACCGATAAGCTCATCCATGGATTTAAAATAATGCATCCTTATACCTCCTGCTATTTTTCTATTTTTTCCCGTCCAAGGCGAACCTCCTCCAAAAAGGCCTTATCCGTTTCGGAAAGTCCCGAAAGCAAATACTGTCCGCCCCTGCTTTCTTCATTCAAATAGTCTTTTCGCATCAAAGCCTTTGCAGCTTCAATCTCATCTAAAAGACCTCTGGCCGATATACGATGTGCGCCCTCCCCCAAAATAATCACCTGTTCAAGCGCATCCGATGTTGCTACCGTCACATGATGCTTTCGGCCAATCTCATGCACTGTCTTTTCTATATACTGGTCGGCTGTCTCTGCCTCTTTTGTATACACGACAAAAATATTTTTATACGTTCCGATTTCTCCCGGATGTCCCTCAACACGATACGCATCAAAAACAAGAATCAGAATATTTTTCTTGAAGCCCTGATAATTACACAAAATATCCATCAGCTTCGTTCTTGCACTGTCGATATTAATTTTTGCCAATGCTTTCAAATCTTCCCATGCAAAAATAATATTATAACCGTCAACAAGAAGATATTCCTTCTTTTCCGGCTTTGAAGACGCGTTTGAAGCCTTCCTCTCTTTATTTTCCCTCTGAAGGGTACTGTGTCCGCGATTAAAGCGATTTTTATCCCGCTTCACCGAGCCGTAGGTACGGGCAAAAATCTCCTCAAGCTCTTTATCATCGGCCCATCCGATACTTTCTGTATTTTTAGGAAAAGCAGCCGTCGGCTTTACCGGGGCTTTGTCAACTTCAACGCGCATCCCCTCAAGATGCATATATTCTCCGACCTTATCCCACGGCACAACAAAGCCCGCACCGTGGGCACAAAATACCGAGCCTGTCGGATTATCCAAATCTTTTTCAGAATCATAGGCGGCAGCCTCTATAACTTCTTTTTCGTTATGACACGGCGCATAGCCCTTTGGTGATAGGAATAAATGACCGCGCCCCTTTGTATACGCCGTAACCTCCGACTGATAGTCTCTCATCAGCGCTACCGGCGCCCAGCCGGTCAGCACAGCCGTATCATCCTCAATTTTAAGCGGTTCAAACTCGCCGTACATCTTTTGAATATCCGAAATCGCACGTCCCGAATTTTCCTGTGGCACTAATAGCCTAAACTCATAAACAGGCTCAAGCAGCACACTCTCGGCGCGCTTTAAGCCTTGCCGCACCGCTCTGTAGGTCGCCTGCCTGAAATCACCGCCTTCGGTATGTTTAAGATGTGCCCGCCCTGCAATAAGTGTCAGTTTTATATCTGTGATTTCCGAACCGGTAAGCACTCCGATATGATGCTTTTCAGCTAAATGGCTCAATATAAGACGCTGCCAGTTTCTGTCGAGCATATCTTCGCTGCAATCTGTCTCAAACTGCAGCCCGCTTCCCGGCTTTCCCGGTTCAAGCTTTAAGTGCACTTCAGCATAATGACGCAGCGGTTCAAAATGACCGACACCTTCCACCGTATTTTTAATTGTTTCCTTATAGACAATATTTCCCGAGTCAAAAACCGCCTCTATGCCAAACCGCTCTTTAATAAGGCTCATAAGAATCTCTATCTGCACCGCACCCATCACCTGTGCATGTATCTCGGAGAGTTTTTCATTCCACACAATATGAAGCTCGGGAATTTCCTCCTCAAGCTGACGCAGTTTAAGAAGCGCCTCATGAACATTGACATTATCCGGCAGGCCAACGCGGTAGGTCATCACAGGCTCTAAAAAAGGCGCATCGGCTTTGTCTTCGATGCCAAGTCCCTCTCCTGCAAAGGTTTTTGTAAGTCCTGTAACTGCACAAATCTCCCCGGCACAAACCTCGTCAACAGTCTTAAAACTATTTCCCGAATAAAGCCGCAGCTGGTCCGCTTTCTCCTCCCAAACATCTTTGGCTTCATTAGTCAGCTCGTCCCTTGCAGATATAGAAGCATTTGTCAGCGGCATCTTAACTTTGAGACTTCCTCCGGTAATTTTCATATAGGTCAGGCGATTACCTCTGTCATCGCGCGCAATCTTATAAACTCTGGCCCCGAAATCCTCGGGATAGGAGGGACACTCTGTATACAGATTAAAGCCTTCTAAAAATGCAGACACACCTTCCATTTTAAGTGCAGAACCAAAATAACACGGAAAGACCTTTCTTTCTTTTATGAGCTGACGTATAGTCTCAACGGAAATATCGCCGTCCTCCAAATATTTTTCAAGAACCGACTCATCACAAACTGCGATATTTTCACAAAAAACATCTCTTGACTGCGAAGCAGAAAAATCAATGCATCTGCCATCCAGCCTTCTCGTAAGCTCTAAAAGCAGCTTCTGCCTGTCAGTGCCCAGCTGGTCCATTTTATTAATAAACAAAAATGTCGGAATCTTATAGCGCTTCAAAAGCTGCCACAATGTCTCCACATGTCCCTGAATCCCATCGGCACCGCTAATCAAAAGAATCGCGTAGTCAAGCACCGACAGCGTCCTTTCCATCTCTGCCGAAAAATCCACATGCCCCGGCGTATCTAAAAGCGTAATCGTCTTATCGCCAAGAAAAAATCTGGCCTGCTTTGAAAAAATTGTAATACCTCTGGCACGTTCCAAATGATGGGTATCTAAAAAAGCATCCTGATGGTCCACGCGTCCAAGCTTTCGTATGCTTCCGGTTGTATATAAAATGCTCTCTGACAGCGTTGTCTTGCCCGCATCGACATGAGCTAAAAGCGCTGTGCAAAGATGCTTATTATGTCTGTTTTCAGACGTATTCTCCATAGAAAATACCCCTTTCTGCTCTGTCTTATTTTCTCAGATTATAACACAGAAAAGGGGTATAAGTCGATACTCTATACAATTTCTATTTGCTTACCGAATCCAGCTGTCCTTCTATAATATATTTTTGAAGCAATATATAAAGTACTATAATCGGTATGAGTGCCACCGCACATACGGCACAGGCCAGCGGTACATTTTGAACCGCACCGGCTACGGCGTAAAAAGATTTTCTTACAATTTGGATGACCGTCGCTTTTGATGTGTCCGTCAAAAGATATGTCGGCATTGCATAATTATTCCACGTGCCAACAGCTATTATAATCAATCTTGTGACAGTAATCGGCTTTAACTGGGGAAGTATAATCTTAAAAAACGTTTTTAATACACCTGCGCCATCAATGGCTGCCGCCTCATCAAGCTCTTTTGGAATAGATATTATAAATGCAGTATAAAAAAACATTGTTCCCGACATACCTATGGCCGCCGTCTGCATTGAAAGCGCCCATATTTTATTAATCATTCCAAAATTCACCATCAACGAATACGTACCTACTAAAAGAGACAAGCTCGGTATCATCATAATACATATATTAAACGTCCGAAGCGCTGTTGAAATTTTTCCTCCTGCCCTTGCAAGACCATAGGCAGCAAGTCCGCCCAAAACAATTTCCAAGGCTGAAACTTCAACCACGTAAACAAACGAATTTTTGAACGCATTCCATAATTCGGAATTTGTAAACGCTTCAATATAATTCTCTAATGTCCATTTCAAAGGCAGATATAGCCTTGGCGTTAAATCCGTCACCTCACGAAAAGACTGATTCAGCATAACATAAATTGGCAGCAAATACAAAATAACAAGAACAGCCGCAACAACATAAACACCAATTTTTACTTTTTTATTCGGTGCGTAAATTTTCTTTGGTTTCACTCTTTCTAATTTTGACGCTTCCATCAATACTCAACCTCCTTACTCCGCAAATATCGGTTAATAGGAACAGCAACGATAAAAATCAAAACAAAGAGTGCAATGCCCACCGCCGAAGAATATCCGGCTTTCTCATCGTTAAAATAAAGCAGTGAAATATAATAGGACAATGACAATGATTTCCTGTTTGGCCCGCCATTTGTCAATGTAACAATAATATCAAAAAGTTTTAACCCGCCAATAAGATTTGTAATTACCGCCGTTGTTATGGCAGGCATCAAAAGAGGTAATTTAACTTTCGTGAAAATCTGCCATTTTTTCGCACCATCAAGCAGCGCCGCCTCCTGATACATTTTCGGTATATTCTGCAAGCCCGCTAAATAAATCAGCATACAAAAGCCCATTGTCTGCCAGCTGTTAATCAGTGTAATAATCAATACAGCTCTTGGCCCCGTTTCCATCCAATAAATATTGGAAATTCCAAAAATATTTAAAAGATTATTCAGAACACCATTTTCATAATTGAAAATATAATACTGTATAGCACCCATAATGACACCGGAAATCATAATCGGCATATAAAGAATCAGACGCACAAAATTTCTTCCGCGAAATGCCTTGTTTACAAACAATGCCGCTGCCAGTCCCATAATATTCTGAAGCAATGTACTTCCAAAGCCATAAACAAAGGTATTTACCATCGAGCGCAAAAACACTTTATCACTAAAAATTGAAGCGTAATTTTCAAGACCAATAAACTTCATCTTTTGAGAATATCCATTCCATTTAAAAAAGGACACTCTCAATGCATTACCCAACGGTACAATAACAAACAATATGATGAGCAAAAAAGCGGGAATACTTAATGACAGTAACAGTCTCTTTCTTTTTTTCTCCATTATATTTCACCCTTTCTTACCGACTCACGGTTAATTTTCCCGCTTTTATATATTGTCGGACATTATCCTTCCTGTGCTGCTTCATACAAATCCACATAATTTTCTTTCAGATAATCAATTACTTCCTGTTTACTTTCATCGGATTGATTTTCGCAGAACATTCCTGCTGCCACTTGGAATATACTCCACATTCCTGTCGGCATATATTTTCTGTCCCAAAGATTATCATAATAAACCTCCGGAAAATGTTCTTCCATTTCTTCCATTATTTTCATACCATATGATTTTGTCGTTTCTGACGGCAGCGTACTTATTTCTCCTGCCGCTGCATTAATTCCGTCCGCATTTTCAGCCACATAATTCAGAAAAGCTTTGCATACTTCCGGTTCTTTTGTGTCTTTCCAAATACCAAATGCTGCCCCTTCGCCTATTCCGCAAAAACGTGAGCCACCTTCCTTGCTTGCACAGATTGGAATCATTGCCATTTTCACTTCCGGATTTTGTGAAACAACTGCTGCCTGAAAGGATGTTCCAATACCGACAACAAAAGCACAATCATTTTGAGCGCAGCGCTCAATGGCATCCGGCTGGCTTATTGTTCCGCAGTCTTCATACACATAGCCATTATCAAACCATGTTTGAAGATAGTCTAAAATAACATTATAATTTTCCCAGTCCCATGTACCGTTTAACATTGCTTCCGTATCATCATGTACAGCACCTTCATAATTCAGCCATGAACCGTTTGCATTGGCCAATGCCCCTGCGGATGTAAAATAATTCGCAATCGGTGTATATCCTGCTGCTTTAATTTTATCACAAGCGGCATTAAAGTCTTCCCACGTTTCTATCTCCCACGGATTTACACCGGCAGCATCACAAACATTCATATTTACTGCTGTTCCCAGGCAAGAACCTGTTGTCATCAATGTATATATTTTTCCATCCGTATCCTGAATTACACCTAAAGCCGCTTTGCTTAAATCGTCAGCCCATGCCTCCTGACTCAAATCCATTAAATACTCCTTATAACGAATCAGCGACCATCCGTGTGTCTCAAAAACATCCGGAAGGCTGTTTGATGCCATTCTCGTTTTCATCGTACTCTCATAATCATTCCCATACTCATCAAGAACAACTTCTACGCCTGTCTCATTTTCAAACTCTTCTATAACCTTTTTGTAGGCTGTCAATGTATCTCCTGAAAGGTAGGTCGCAACTTCTATACTCTTACCTTCAAAATCTGTATTTGCAGCTTCACCATTTGATTGATTTTGCACTGTTTCACTTTGTTTTTCCGTTTCACCACCACAAGCGGATAATAAAAAACAGCTGGTCGCTACTGTAATTGCCAATCCTTTTTTCATCCATTTTTTCTTAAACATATAAATTTCCTCCTTATATTTTCATCAATCCATTTCCTCTGCATGTCCCTCTGCCATGCAGTCTTAAAACATACAACTAAATCCATCATAAGCCACTGTATAACCTTTTGGTTCTTCCAATTCGCAAATTTTGTCGTGAGTAAAGTCTCCAAAATGTGCCAAATGGCTTAATATAAAAACTGTATTGTCATTTGTGCAGCCAATCATCTCCATTCTTTTTTTAACCTCGTCAACGGCCTCAAACCCCATATGTCCCCGTCTCCAATCTCTGGACAAAGCTGTGCAGTCGAGGCTAACCAAATCAAAATGAATATTTTTAATATAATCCCATGTACTTTCAGGGAATATTCCTGTGTCATGAGCATATAAAAGGCGTTTTCCTGCTTTTTCAATCATATAAATCAACGCCTTTTCAGGTTGATTATGGTCTGCCAAAAGTGCTGTCACCGTATATCCATCCGCCGTACACACTTTTTCAAAAGGCAACAACAAATGGAATGTTACATACTTTTCCATATTATTACATATGGTCGCTGCTTCTTTAAATCGCTTCCAAATCACCTCGTTCCCATACATATGCAAACACTCTTTTGAAAGTTTTTCAGCATAATTGGGATTTCTCATACAAATATCATAAGGAAAAAAATGGTCATGATGGCTATGCGTCATCAATAATGTTCT
>CABUBX010000008.1 GCA_902489925.1 uncultured Lachnospiraceae bacterium
TTGGGCAATTTTGAGCTAACAGGCAGTACAATTTTCAAGTAGCACAACGAGTTAAGTTATCCTTATTCGTAAATACCGCCAAATAATTATCCAATGTCGGATTCTTCGGCAGAGAAATTCCTGCACTTGCAGACGGATTGATTGATGCCAAAAACAACCAAAGCATCGGAACAATAAATATGACAGCGATAATTCCCAATATTATGTATTGTATAAAAACAACTCTCTTTTTTTTCTTCATATTTTATCCCACCTACAACTTTGTTTTTGACAATTTCATATAAATACAGCTAAATATAATACCTATCACAAGCATAATCAGGGCAATGGCTGTTCCGTATCCCATCTGATAGCTTCCGAATGCCTGCTTATACATATAAATAGATAACGTTGTTGTTTTTGTTCCCGGGCCGCCGCCGGTCATTGCATAGATTAAGCCGAATACAGATAATGTTTTTAACGTAATTAAACTCATACATGTCATAATCGTATTCTTTACAAGCGGTATTGTAATATAAAACATCTTTTTTATACCGGATGCACCATCCAATTCGGCCGATTCTTCAACCTCTCCCGAAATATCATCAAGTGCCGCCTGAAACTGCATCATAGAAAATGCCGTACCGTGCCAAATATTTGCAACAATTGTTGTCATCATCGGAAATTTGTACAGCCATGACAACGGCTCACTCAAAATTCCCGTATTGTTTAAAATCACATTCAGTGTGCCGTCTTTTGCAAAAAATGCTACCCAGCACAGCGCTACAACGACCTCCGGCATAATCCAACCGATTAACACAGACATTCCTGTAAAGCTTCTGAAGCCCTTTCTTTTTTCCTTCATTAAAAAGGCAATAATAAATCCAAGCACAAGCTGTCCTATAATTGCCGAAAAAACAAGGAAAATAACCGTATTCATAAAGCTTGTTTTAAAAAGAGGGTCTGAAAATAATCTCGTGAAATTAGAAAACCCTACAAAATTGTAATTTTGAGCTTTTGTCCCACTTAACGTCATATCCGTCATCGAATAAAAACAACTTAATATGATTGGCCATAAAAAGAAGAACAACAGCAATAGGATTGCCGGCAAAAGATAAATAATTGCTTTTTTCTCCTGACGTGTTGGTTTCATTTTTTTCATAAGCATTCTCCATATTCAGGCTTTTGCACGAACCCATACGCTGTGCAAAAGCCTGTTTTATCTTATTTTTCTTCTACATTGTCTTCTCCGACAATTCCTGTCACACGGGACGCATATTCATTCATAGCTTCTTCTGCTGTCAATGCGCCGCTTGCAACTTCTTCAACAATCGTCTGAATCTGAGTTGATACCATTGCATAATTTTCGTTTTTCGGACGTACAAATGAATTTTCCATGTACTTTGTTGTTTCATTAATATATGGACGTTTTCCATATTCCTCAACCTCTAAGGAATCAACTCTCGGTGACATACGTCCGTCATAAAGACATCTTCCTGTAGCATTTTCCTGACTTCCGCAGAATTTCAAAAATTCTGCTGCCAAATCTTTGTTTTCACAATAACTGGATACAGCCCATGACCAACCGCCGCTCATTGTTACAGTCGCAGGGTCTCCGCCGTTTTGTGTCGGCATCGCAGCCATGCCAATAACATCTTCTACATTTTCCACAGGATAATCACCTGTAGGCAGCCATGAATTTGCAAATGTACATACATTAAGTGCCATTCCCAGTTTTCCATCTGCAAGGTCTCTCTGAGACTGGGTGTCTTTTGAAAGCGCTGTATCTATATCCACTGTCACACCTTCTGAAAATGCGTCACTGATAAAAGAAAATGTATCTAGCAAGCCCTGACTCTTTACAAGCCATTTTCCGTCATTATACAGCTGGTCTCCTGTACCATATAAAAGCTGTTCAAAGGTCTGCATTGAAACACCTTCGCCGCTGCTTGTACTTACTATCATTGAAAGCCCTGAAACACCATCCTGTGTTTCTTCGATTTTGCGTGCCGCCTCAACAATTTCTGCCCAGTTTTTCGGCTGCCACGGAATGCTGTATCCGGCTTTTTCTAAAACCTTTTTATTATAGAAAATTCCTCTTGAGTCTGTAGATACAGGAATACCATAGATTTTTCCGTCTGTCCCTTTTACAGCTGCTTTTGTTCCGTCAAGATACTTATCCCAATCTTCCCATTCATTCAGATACTCATCAAGGCATGCCAAATATCCGCTGGCCGCATCTGTTGCTGTCATGTAAGTATCCTCCATAAAAATATCCGGCGCTGTGCTCTCTGATGAGAGCTGTAATGCCAGCAATGTCGCATAATCACCCTCTGAAGATGAAATAGGTGACAGTTCAATCTTACATCCCGGATGTTCGGCTTCAAATTTTTCAATAATTTTTTCTTCATTAAGCCATGCTTCCAGTGGGTCATTTGACGCCGATTGCTTGTAAGTAAATGTAAGTACTGTCTCCTCTCCTCCTGATGTATTGTTTCCTTCAGAAGCATTACCCTGGCTCTCGTTTGCCCCGCTTGAATTACATCCCCCGAGCACTGCCATACTTGCCGCCATTAACAGCGCCATTATACGTTTTGTTTTCATAAAATCTCCCTTTCTGTGATGAAATTTAGTTGATACCCGTATCATATATACTTTTATCATTTTAGTAAATATTCAAAAATCTTCCAATCTTTCGTTTTTTGTTATCATCGTTTTTTCATTTCATCATCGTTTTTTATATAGTATTTTATCATTTTTGTCCTGTTAAAGCTTTGTTTTTTCGTGTTTTCATAATTTTTTATCAGCGCTTTGAACATATCCTTGCGGCGTATGTGCCCTAAATTCAATCAATTTTCTTATATAAAATTGACATTTTTCGAAAACTGTCATTTTTTGTCATTTCAGCAGTATAAATCTCACAAATTCTAATAATCAAGCATTTCCCCCCGAATCCTACCGCACGATGATAATGGAAAGTCTTTCACGTTCGGGATAAAATAAGAATTACAAGAAATGTAAAACTATTTTATCGCTGTTGTTTTTAAAAGCCGGGTTGTGTATAATGAAGTTAAACTAAGACATAATAGGGACTTGATGAAGCTGTAAAAGAAGCGAAAATGAACAGCACATGGAGGGACGAATATATGCGGTCGGAAGTCAGAGACTGGGGAAAACGGCAAGAGGGCATAGAAATTGGACACAATGAAGGCGAACGCAGTGAACGCCTCAAACGAATCTCAAAAATGCTTTCAAAGGGCTACAGCGCCGAAGAAATCGCCGATTTATACGAAATGCCCATAGAAGATATTATAGCAATCGGCAAAGCAAATTTGCAAAGCTGACAAAAAATGTTTACGATATTTTATACGGCAAACTTTTAAGTCCCACTAACACATAAGGTCAACGATATTTTCTGCAGCGAACGTTTCAAGCTCGCCGGAAAATACCGTTGACCTCCTTTTTTATGCCAAATATTTCTTCAATTCTTCAGCCTTGTCTGTCTTTTCCCAAGGAAGGTTCACATCATTGCGGCCAAAGTGACCGTAAGCTGCTGTCTGCTTGTAGATTGGACGTCTTAAATCAAGCATCTTAATGATTCCTGCTGGTCTTAAATCAAAGTTTTCTCTCACAACTTCAACAAGCTTTGTATCAGAAAGCTTTCCTGTGCCGAAAGTATCCACACCGATAGATGTAGGCTGAGCTACGCCGATTGCATAGGATAACTGAATTTCACACTTATCCGCAAGTCCTGCTGCCACAATATTCTTAGCCACATATCTTGCTGCGTAAGCTGCAGAACGGTCAACCTTTGTGCAGTCCTTACCTGAGAAAGCACCGCCGCCGTGACGTGCATAACCGCCGTAAGTATCAACAATAATTTTACGTCCTGTAAGACCGCTGTCACCGTGAGGTCCGCCGATTACAAAACGTCCTGTCGGATTGATAAAGAATTTTGTATTTTCATCAACCATGTCTTTTGGAAGCACAGGGTCGAACACATACTTTTTAATATCCTCGTGAATCTTCTCCTGTGTCACGTTTTCATCATGCTGTGTTGACAATACAACAGCATCAAGACGTACAGGATGTCCCTCTTTATCATACTCAACTGTAACCTGAGACTTTCCGTCAGGTCTTAAATAAGGCAGTGTGCCGTCCTTGCGGACATTTGTCAGCTGACGTGAAAGCTTGTGTGCAAGCATAATCGGATACGGCATGAACTCCTCTGTCTCATTGGAAGCATAACCGAACATCATACCCTGGTCGCCGGCGCCGATTGCTTCAATCTTCTCATCACTCATTTTATTTTCTTTTGCCTCAAGTGCTTTATCCACACCTAATGCAATATCCTTTGACTGCTCGTCTAAAGAGACAATTACACCACATGTGTCTGCATCAAAACCGTATTTCGCTCTTGTATAGCCAATCTCTCTGACTGTATCACGGACAATTTTCTGAATATCAACATAGGCATTTGTCGTAATCTCACCCATAACAAGCACAAGCCCTGTCGTTGCGGCTGTCTCACAAGCCACACGGCTCATCGGGTCTTTTTCCATTAATGCATCAAGAATCGCATCGGAAATCGCATCACACATCTTGTCCGGATGACCTTCTGTTACTGATTCTGATGTAAATAAAATCTTTTCGTCCATAGTATCTCTCCTTTTCTTATTGTGTATTATAACTAAACAGCATCTTCTCAAAAAAAGAAGTCCGCTAAATAAGCGGACTTGATTGCATCATCAAATCCTCTTATTGTTCGACGTTCATCGCTCGGGGAGGCACCTTCCATGTCTAAGCAGGGGTTGCCGCAATTTCGTAGACCCTTAGTCTCCATTGCTCTGAATAAGAGAATCTTCTTTTTTAGTTGTACATTTTATTATATCGTATTTCTTCTGAAAAATCAACCTATTTTTAATCTGATTTTCTGAATATCCTTTTCATTGTCAACGCGCTCAATAATCCCGCCAAGACTCTTAATCTTGCCTTCAAAGTTTTCATATCCGCGCTGAATATATTCAATACCATCGACTGTTGTAATACCCTCAGCCGCCAGTGCTGCCATCACAAGCGCTGCACCCGCACGCAAATCCGGTGCGTTCACCGCCGCGCCGTTAAAGCCTTTAACACCGGAAATCACCGCTGTATTTCCTTCAACCTTAATATGGGCACCCATGCGCGCCAGCTCATCCACATATTTAAAACGGTTCTCGAATATACTTTCTGTCACAATACTTGTGCCCTCAGACAAGGCTAAGGCAACCGACATCTGCGGCTGCATATCTGTAGGGAACCCCGGATATGGCAGCGTCTTAATATTTGTCGAGGAACATCTGTCTGTCGCTACAACACGAACAGCATCATCATACTCCTCAACCTGTGCACCAATCTCCAAAAGTTTAGCTGTAATTGATTCTAAATGCTTTGGAATCACATTCTTCACTGTAATATCGCCTTTTGTTGCGACTGCGGCACACATAAATGTTCCAGCCTCAATCTGGTCGGGAATAATCGAATATTCTGTGCCATGAAGCTTGTGAACGCCGCGAATACGAATCACATCTGTACCGGCGCCTTTAATATTGGCCCCCATACTGTTAAGGAAGTTTGCCACATCAACAATATGCGGCTCTTTTGCAGCATTTTCAAGAATTGTATAGCCTTCTGCCAATGCAGCTGCCATCATAACATTAATTGTCGCACCGACTGTCACAACGTCAAAATAAATATGGGCGCCGCGAAGCCGCTCTGCCTCTGCAATAATCATGCCATTCTCAATACGTACCTTCGCACCGAGCATCTTAAAGCCTTTAAGATGCTGGTCAATCGGACGGCTTCCGATATTACAGCCACCCGGAAGCGATACTTCCGCACGTTTATATTTACCGAGACAAGCGCCTAATAAATAATAGGACGCTCTGATTTTTCTGATAAAGCTGTCATCCACACTTAAAGTATGGAGTGTGCTTGCATTAATCTTTACTGAATTTTTATCCGGGCGCTCAATTTTGGCACCTGTTGACTCTATTGCCTGTAATAAAACATTAATATCTCTGACATCCGGTAAATTCTCAATAGTTACTGTCTGGTCTGTCATCACTGCTGCTGCTAAAATTCCAAGCGCCGCATTCTTCGCACCTGCAATAGGTACTTCACCGACCAAAGGATTTCCGCCTTTTATAATATATTGATTCATTACACACCTCTTAATTTCTTTTTGACACCAAGTGTCCTTTCCAAATATATTCACAGCAAAACATGCCTAAACTGCCTGCATCTTTACATATAGTTAATATTATAGCATATCTCAACTATTTGTAAATTATTTTTTATATTTTCATGAATAATATTACTTGTTTATTACCCTAATTCCCTGTTTTTTGGCAATATTTATTTCCCTTGTTTTATCTCTGAAATAAAGTATCGTGAAAATCAACAGTGAAATTGTCGATATAACAAAGCCCGCATTAAAACCAACCGGTCTGTATTTCATCACAATGTCATGCTCTCCGGCACTGATATCGAAATAAAGCAGTCCCTTTTCCACACTTTTAACTTCTGTTTTTTCGCCATCCACATAAACCGTCCAACCGGCATCATATGGTATGGACGTATACATGATACCATCAAAGGCTGCATCAATACAACCGGTAATTTCTGTATCCGAATAGGATGTCACCTGAAACGGTGAAGCTGAAATCGCACTGTAATAATCCGCAAGCAATGCATCATCCGTACCAAACATATAAAGCTCTATATCGGCACTTGAATAATCTGTATCAAGCACAAAGGTCAAAGTCACACTTTCTCCGGCGCCAAAACGACCGATATCCACAATATGTCCCCGCGTATCGGAATAACTCTTTGTCACACCACCTGCGGTAACTGTCAGCTTGTCCATATGCGCCGCCTTATAATAAATATAGCGATACTTCATTTCCGAAGCATTAATCGTATACACAAGCTTATGTTCCGAGCCGTCGCCCTTTGTAAATCTGTAATCGCCATTGCCTTCCTTGATAACGGTTCCTCCGGTAGCTACAGGCTCACCTGTAATATATTCCTCAGTATAAATATCTCCGGAAATTCCCGCTGCACATCTGGCAAAATCATTGAGCACTATCCAAGGGCGCACTGACAGCGTATTCCAATTGGCATAGCTGTCTTTCACCAAAAAACCGATGCCAACAGCATGAGGATTCTCATAGACATGTTTATTCTCAACTGTTTTTACGTACCTGAAATCACGAATATGGTCTGTCTGGGTATTTGCAAGCAAATATTTAACATCCAGCATAGTATCTGTCACTTCTGTGCTGCCCTGAAAACTGAACTTATTGACTGCCGCAAAAAGTCCCAAATCACCCATCAATGTATCAATACCGTCACTGACTGTCGAGGAAAACATGGACACCCCTTGAAAGCCAAGCCATGTAATATTATTTCTGCCGGAAAATTCATTCAGCTCAGTCCTGTAAAAGTTTGTATCCGCATCTGTCATCCCATGGATTTCTTTTGCGGCTTTTAAGTCCTTCACATAAGAGGAATAGCTGACCGAGCCGTTGGAAAGCAGACCAAAAATACCGTTGGCAGCCGCCTCAACAACGAAAACTGCCATCCAGATATTTTTCAAAAGCCGCTCACGCTCAATATGCGCTTTGTAAAAATTCATCAAAATAAAATAAATCCACAAAAACGCCATTGTTATGATATACGCATAAAGCTCTTTTTTATCCTTACCGTAATGATAAGACAACATCACAAAAGCCACACTGCCGATAAATGCCGTAAAATACTGCCATATTTTATATTGGCGCAGCACAAGGAAAACTTCATAGCACATTGTCAGCAAAATAAAAATATAAATAAATGTAAATCTATTCGGAAGACTGTTCGGATAATGAAATCCATGCCATATATAATCTAAAAAATTAACATTGCAGCTGAAAATCATAAAAATAAGCAGTCCGATTTTTGTCAGCTTATGACTTACCGGTGTTTTCGGCCGAAAAACATATAATATAACAAACATAACTGCAATAACACCGCAGTAAAGGTTAGGCATGCCGCTTAAATCTGTCGGTTCAACAAAAGCCATATGCTGTGATAATATATCCCAAAAATTTTTATAAAATTTAAAAACCGTCGGGAATGTCGATTCTGCCGAATGTGTCTGCATCAGCGCCGAAAAAGCCGGAAGCAAAAGCACAGCCCCCGCACCGCCGGCCAGCAGAGAATAGCCCGCAAATTTAAAGCCCCTGTTTATAAACAACCGCCATGTTTTTGTCCTTTTTTGAATAAAAAGGATAAAAAAATACAATACGAGAAACAAACATACCATAATGGATATATAATAATTGCATATGATGCACGCTGCGAGACTGACGCCATACATAAGTCCCTTGCCATCCCGCATCAGCTTTTCAAGCCCCAGCATGATGAGCGGAAAAATAAATATGCAGTCCAGCCACATAATATTCCAGTTATAGCCAAGCACCCAGCCGCTCAATGCATAAAACAAGCTGAAATACACAATCGACACATCATATTTTCTATAATGCTTACTGATATAGTAAGCAAAGCTTAAACCTGAAAGTGATATTTTCAGGATAATAACCAAAGTAAATACTTCTATGAGAAATGACCTTGGCACAAGCAAAAACAGCGCATTTAACGGACTTGCCAAATAATATGCCGCAACTGCCCAAAAGTTGATGCCCAGACCGCCGTTCCACGAATACAGCAGACTGCCGCCATTGACAATTTTGTCATAAAAATCCGAAAAAAACGGCGCGTATTGATGGTAAGAATCTATGATAAGCACCGCCCGGTCTCCGAATGGATGAATCCCCATGGCAATATCTGCGGCTGTGACAATAATCAGCGGCAGAAAAAATGCCAAAAGATAATATATCCGTCGGTTCATAAGACGTTTCATAAAGACTTCCTCACTTCCTGTGCGATTTTGTCAATCGCCTGTGCAATTGTCAGCCCGTCAACATCAACAATCAAATCCGCATATTTTTCATAAAGCGGTGTCCGTTCATCATACAAATCCTTCAATGTCGCGCCATTTCTTATGACAACACCACGCTCGAGAAGACTTCCTAGCCGGCGTTTTAAGGTTTTATATGAGACGCGGATATAAACACGCAGTGCATGTGTGCCCATCACCTGAAGCGCTTCATCGCAATAGCAGACACTTCCGCCTGTGGCAATCACTGCCCTCTCTGCCACAATATCTCTGTTCACCCTGTTTTCAATCTCAAGAAAGCCGTCAATGCCGTGCTTTTCAATAAGGTGCTGTAAAATATCTTTTTCCTGATTCTGTATCAGAATATCAGAGTCCAAAAAGCTATATCCGAGTATCTTTGCCAAAACAACACCTATTGTGCTCTTTCCCGCACCCGGCATTCCTATAAGTACAACATTTTTACAGTTCATTTAAAAATCATCCTCCGGTATTTCCATATCCCAGCCAAGTCTGTCCGCCCGCATCTTACTGCCGCGGACAACCGCCGACGCACCGTAGCGTCCGCGGATTTCATCCAGCGCCTTATCCAGCTTCTGCATTTTTTCACTCTTAGCCATATCAAAAAGATTCATCTGCTGCTGTCCCTCCTCAGAGAGTTTCGACGTACGAACCCCAAGCAGCCGTACGCTTCGGCCGTCCCAAAATTCCTCAAAAAGCTGACAGGACGCCCTGTAAAGTGTGTCCGAAACATTCGTCGGAGACAAAAGCTGCATCTGATGTGACGCTTTTGTAAAATCCGAATACTTGATTTCCACACAGACAAGTCCTGCCTGCTGTCCGGATGCCCTAAGACGTGCCGCAACCTTCTCTGATAACTCACGAAGTACAATAAAAATCTCTCGCTTATTCGATAAATCCTCGGACAGCGTTGTCATATTGCCAACACCTTTGTTTTCTGTGTGCGCCCGGCCGTCAATCGGCACGCCCTCGATACCATTGGCAAATTCCCATATTGTTTTACCATGGCTTTTCAAATGAGCTGTCAATATAGATACGTCGGTTTTCGCCAAATCGCCGATTGTTTTAATTCCCAAAAGTCTGAGCCGTTCGGCAGTAGAATGACCGACCATAAATAATTCTCCGACCGGCAGCGGCCACATCTTTTTTTGAATTTCATTTTGAAAAAGTGTATGCACCCTGTCCGGCTTTTTAAAATCCGATGCCATTTTCGCTAAAAGCTTATTCTCAGAAATACCGATATTTACGGTAAATCCAAGTTCTGTCTTTATTCTGTCCTTAATTTTATGTGCATCGGCAACCGCATTCAAACGAATATCTGTCGCCCCCTGAGGCATATAGCGCAAAAAACACTCGTCAATGCTATACTGGACAAGCTCAGGCGAATATTGGGATAAAAGCCCCATCATCCGCTTGCTGTATTCCTCATATTTATGATGATTCGGCGGAAAATTTTTTAAATGCGGGCATTTTTTGTAGGCGTCTGTCACCGGCTCACCGGTTTTTATGCCAAAGGCCTTGGCAGGTGTGGATTTTGCCAGCACAACACCGTGACGCTTTGTCATATCGCCGCCGATAATTGACGGAATTTCACGAATGTCCTGCGCAGCGCCTGCCTTTAAAAGCTCGATTGCTGTCCAGCTTAAAAAAGCACTGTTGACATCAATATGAAACCATATATTTGTATCCACTGTCTGCCCCCCTTATGGCTTTGCCCGATTTTAAGCCTGCTTTGCGCCTGAACCTGTTCGTTTGTTTCGGACTGCCTTTTTTACCGGCTTTTTTTGTACCGAAAAACCGAAACGGCCGATGCGGCGTCCCACACCGTAGTATTGTCCGTGAGAATAAACAAGCGGTTTTGCCTTTGACAAATCAAAACGGCCTGTCTCGTCCATATATTTTTCATCCGCAAACACATGCTTCACTTTTGCAATAAACATATCGTGACTGCCAAGCTCAATCACCTGTGTCACCTCACATTCAATACACACCGGACTTTCCTCAATCATCGGTGCATATTGAAGCGTTCCCATCACCGGTGTCAGATGCATTGCCTCAAATTTATTCATATCCCTGCCCGACTTAACTCCGACATAGTCGGTTGCCCGAGCCAAAGCCTCTGTTGTCAGGTTAATCACATATTCCTTTGTTTCCATCAGCATATGATGGGAAAATCTTTCCTTGCGCACGGAAATGTAAACCATTGCCGGGTCAGAACAAATCGTCCCTGTCCATGCCGCAGTCATCACATTTTGATGTCCCTGCTTATCCGCACAGGACACCATAACTGCCGGTAACGGATACACCATATTCCCCGGCTTCCACTGCTGTTTTGCCATAATTTTCTCCTAACCTTGAAGTTCATTCATAAGACGCGGAATCAGCTGCTTCTTTCTCGACACAACGCCCGGAAGATGAACACAGCCATTTTCACCTTCAATACCAAATGCCCTTTCAATTGTTTCCACCGCACTGTGACCTTCGCAAAGCAAGTCCGTCGCCTCATCTAAAATATCTGTCAGCATAAAATAGACCATCTCAAGTCCCCGGCTTTCAAGCACATTTTCCATATAGGCCTCGATACGTCCGCGCACCTTCATCAGCTCATCTTTATTTGTCGATGTAATCTGACCGACGCCATAAGTATGTGTACCGGAAATAAATTTCTTGAAATCCTGATAAAAAATTTCTTCGTCTGTCCGAGATGTCAAATTGCTGCCCGCAGTAAACATCTCCATCGCATATTTTTGCACATCAATACCGGCAATCTCTGCCAGACGTCCGGCGGCACGCCGGTCAATTGGTGTACATGTCGGCGAACGATATAAAAGGGTATCTGACAAAATCGCCGAGCACATAAGCCCTGCAATCTGAGGCGGAATTTCCACACCCTTTTCCCGTGCCATCAGATAAATAATCGTCGAGGTACAGCCCACCGGCTGATTTCTAAACATGACAGGCTTTAGCGTTTCTACATTGCCAAGCTTATGATGGTCTACAATCTCAAGGATATCCGCATCCTCAATGCCGTCCACTGCCTGTGTCCGCTCGTTATGGTCTACAAGCACAAGCTGTTTTCTGTTCATCTCAATCAGGCTGTGGCGTGTCAGCATACCGATAAAGCGTCCTTCCTCATCGAGCACCGGAAAATCCCGATGCCGTTTATTCGCCATGATTTTGCGCACATCCTCCGCAAATTCATCCGGTTTAAAGGTAATCAGATTGTCCTGCACCATAAAATATGAAATCGGTATACTCTGATTCATCAGCCTCGCTGCAATAAATGTATCATAATCTGTCTTTATGATGGCACAGCCTTTTTCCCTCGCCAGCTCGGCAATGGCCGGCGACACTTCTGAGCCGACGCATATAATCAGACAGCTGGCATTCATCTCAATCGCGCAAAGCTGCGATTCATACCTGTCGCCAAGAATTACAATATCTCCCTCATCAATGTACTTTTCCATCAAATCCGGGTTCGCTGCCGCAATAAGCACCTTGCCTTTTTCAACATTCTGATGAATATCACCGACAACAAGCTCGCCCTGTAATGTTTCTACAATATTTTTGTACGGCGTCCTGGCATTGGACAAAATACGATTATCATACACACCCATGAATGAGCGGGCAATATCACCTACTGTAATTAAGCCTTCAAACTTCTGATTTTCGTCAATCACAGCCAAGGTTGACAAATGATTTTCCTTTAAAATCTGCCATGCATTTTTAAGAGACAGACTTCGCCCGACCGTCTGGCCGCTTTCAAGCACCACATCCTTAACCTGTGCACGCACATCATTAATATAGGTCGGTACCTCTGCCTTAAAGTAGTTAAGAACAAATTCTGTCTCCGCGCTAATCTGACCTGCACGTTTGGCTACATAACGACCGTCCTCCGTTTGATTTTTAAGCCATGCATAAGCGATGGCAGAGCATATGGAATCCGTATCGGGATTTTTATGTCCAATCACATAAATATCTTTGATTTGCTTCATCTGACTGCCCCCCTACTGCTGCAGCGCCGCCATAAGCTGCGGCACCATCTGCTTCTTTCTTGACACAATTCCCGGAAGATAAACTGAATTTTCCTTAACGTCATCTGAAAAGCTATCGCTTATGATTTCCTTTGCCCGATTTCCGTTAAACAAAAGAAGCGTCGATTCCTCCAAAACATTTGTAATCATAAAGAAAACCATATTTAACTCTGTATTTTTCTTTTTAATATACGGAAGCAGCCTGTCACAAAGCTTACGCTGCTCATCTTCAGTCATCACCATAAGCTGTCCGACGCCGAAACGGACATTGCCCGATGTAAACTGCTTAAAATCCTGAGAAAAGATTTCCTCGTCACTTTTTGTTCCCAAATTGCTTCCCGCCTTAAACATCTGTGCGGCATGCGCCTCAATATCCAAATCCGCAATCTTTGCAAGATTTCTTGCAGCCGCCTCGTCAACAGGCGTGCATGTCGGTGAACGGAACATCAGCGTATCCGAAATAATTGCCGAACATAAAAGTCCCGCAATATGTGCCGGTATCTCAACATCATTTTCTATAAACATCTGATAAATAATTGTTGAAGTACAACCCACCGGCTGATTTCTCACCGAAACCGGACGGCTTGTTTCCACTGTAGACAGCTTATGATGGTCGATAATCTCAACAACCTCCGCCTCAAAAAGGCCATCGACAGCCTGGTCGGCCTCATTATGGTCCACAAGAATAATTTTCTTGCTCGGCATATCAATGAGCGAACGTCTCGAAATCATGCCGACAAACTTTCCGTCCTTTGTCACAATCGGAAAGTCTCTGTGGCGCAGCTTTGTCATCGTCCCTTTAATGTCCTCGACAAACTCCCGCTTTTTAAAAGTCACCATATGGTCCTTTGTCATAAAATAACTGACCGGAACACTCTGGTTAATCAGTCTTGCCACCGTATAAGTGTCGTGAGGCGAGCTGATGACGGCACAGCCGGCATTTTCAGCAAGCTTTCGGATTGTCCTTGACACCGGCTCACCTTCACAGACAATAATACAGCCCGCCTTATTTTCTATCGCGCAAAGCTGTGTCTCGTAGCGGTTGCCAAGTACAACAACATCGTGTGCCTCTATATGATTTCTCATAACCTCCACATTGGTTGCGGCGATAACAACTTTTCCGGCAGTAATTGTCCCGGATTTATCCCCAATCAACATCGTACCGTCAAGGGCATTGAGTACATTCTCATACGGTGTCTGCGCCCGTCCGAGAATACAATTATCAAAAACCGCCATATACGCACGGGCAATATCGCCGATGGTAATAATTCCCTTCAGATAATTATCTTCATCCAGCACAGGCAATGTTGCCGTGTTTACCGCCCGCATGACTTGCCACGCCTTTTTCAGAGAAACATCGCCGCCAATCCCATCCAGCTTACGAATATTGATATCCCTGACCTGTCGTCTGACATCACCGGTATAAGCCGGAGGCTCAACACCAAAGCGCTTCAGCACATATTCCGTCTCCGGGTTAAGCACTCCGGCACGTTTTGGAATATAAAAAGCACCTTCCTCGATAATCCCTAAATCTGTATAGTGCCCGTCCCCCGACGCCTTTACTATCTGATTTTTTAAATAAGCGCAGGAAATTGCCGCACATATAGAATCTGTATCCGGATTCTTATGTCCAAATACATAAACTTCATTTTTTCTCGTCATACCCCGCCTGCCTCCTCATATTCTTCAATACTTACCTGTCGATTGCAGCCAAGGCCTGTGCTGCATCCTCAATAATATCTTCTACATTCTCAAGCCCTACTGAAAAACGAACCATTCCCGGATTTACACCGGCTGCAATCAGCTGCTCATCTGTCAGCTGGCGGTGCGTTTCACTAGCAGGATGAAGGACGCATGTACGAATATCGGCAACATGTACCTCATTGCATGCAAGCTTTAAGGCATCCATAAACTTCACGGCATTTTCCTTGCCGCCTTTAATAACAATCGAAATAACACCGCTTGTGCCCTTTGGCATATATTTCTTTCCAAGCTCATAATACTTATCACCTTCAAGTCCCGGATAGCTGACAGACTCAATCTTATCGGACTGCGCAAAAAACTTTGCAACCTTCAGGGCATTGCTGCAGTATTTTTCCATACGCACTGCCAAAGTCTCCAAACCGAGATTTAAAAGGAAGGAGGAATTTGCCGCCGGATAACAGCCGAAATCTCTCATCAGCTGCATACGCGCCTTAATAATATAGGCCATATTGCCAAAGTCTCTTGTATAGACAACACCGTGGTAAGACTCGTCCGGTTCTGTAAACTCAGGATACTTACCGTTGTTCCAGTCAAATTTGCCGCCGTCAATGATGACACCGCCGCACTGAAGGGCATGTCCGTCCATATATTTTGAAGTTGAATGAATAACAATGTCCGCACCAAATTCGATAGGTTTGCATAATATTGGTGTTGCAAACGTATTATCTACAATAAGAGGCACACCTTGACTGTGAGCAATTCTTGCCATCTTCTCAATATCAAGCACAGTCAAAGCCGGATTAGCCAATGTTTCTGTAAACATCGCTCTTGTATTCGGCTTAAACGCTTTTTTGATTTCTTCTTCATCGGCATCCGCATCCACAAAAATACACTCAATGCCGAGCTTCTTTAATGTTACGGCAAACAAATTCACTGTACCGCCATAAATTGTGGACGTACTTACGAAGCTGTCACCTGCATTACATAAATTCAAAATAGAAATCAGAGAAGCTGCCTGTCCCGATGAAGTACACATTGCACCGACACCGCCTTCAAGGTCTGCAAGCTTTTTCTCCACACACTCTGTTGTCGGATTGGAAAATCTTGAATACATATGTGCCGTCGGCATATCAAAAAGTGCCGCAACCTCAGCAGTAGAATCAAATCTATATGTTGTACTCTGAACAATCGGCATCACGCCCGGTCCGCCATTTTCCGGTTTATAGCCTGAATGTAAGCATTTTGTCTCATCTCTCATTGTAAAAATCTCCTTTACTATTCATATAGTTTCATCATAGCACACTTTTTTTATGTATGACAACTTTTCAGGGCAAAAAAATTTGATTTCTTAAACATTCAATTTCCCTCTTATACGGCGGCACCGGTTTTTTAGGCGCTGTTAAAAGGTTAAAAAATCTAAACTTTTCTTCCTCCTCGGGTTTAATATACGGTGTCTCTAAAATTTTCGGTATATCCATAAAGTCCTCGTGATGGACAATAGCATTAATCGCATCAAAACCGATATGCCCAAACCCTATATTTTCATGTCTGTCCTTTGCCGCACCCAAGGCATTTTTACTGTCATTAATATGAAATACCGCAATCTGCCCTTTGCCAACCAGCCTGTCAAATTCGTCCATCACATCATCAAAATGACTGACAATATCATAACCGGCATCATTTACATGACATGTATCAAAGCATACCCGCAGCTTGTCATTATATTTAACGCCGTCAAAAATTGCCGCAATATCCTCGAAAGTGCTGCCAATCTCACTGCCCTTGCCTGCCATCGTCTCTAAAGCGACGCAAACCTTTGTCTCTCTTGTCAGTACCTCATTTAGGCCTTCGATAATTTTGGCAATGCCTGCGTCCTTTCCCGCACCGACATGTGCACCCGGATGCAGCACAAGCACACGGCTGCCCATAGCCTCTGTGCGTTCAAGCTCAAGCCTTAAAAAATTCACCGCAATCTCAAAGGTTTCCGGCTTAACTGTATTCCCTAGATTAATAATATACGGTGCATGAACAACAAAATCTTCAATGCCGTTTTCCCGCATCAAAGTCCATGCCGCATCAATATTCAGCTCGCTGATTTCCTTACGCTTTGTATTCTGCGGTGCGCCGGTATAAAGCATAAACGTATTCGCACCGTATGAAAGTGCTTCTTTTACAGAACCGGCCATCATCTCTTTGCCGCTCATACCTACATGTGAACCTATTTTTAACATCTTTTTCCTCCTGTCGCGTCAATAAGGACATATTATCACGTTTTGCGCTCAAAGTTAAGCGGATTCTTCCGACCTTTTGGATAATATCCTGTTTCAGTCCCCCTTTCTGTAAACTTTCCCCGCCTGAGGTTCAATGCCATTGGCAGCAAACAATTCGCTGACCGTCACCAATTTATAGCCCTCTCTTTTCAAGGCATCGGCAGCCATCAGCGCCCCGGCCACACTTTCTTCATAAATATCATGCATCAATACAATATCGCCCGGTCGGACATTGTCCGCAATATATTCAGCAATTTCTTCCCGGCTTTTCCCAGTCCAGTCCATTGTATCTACAGACCACAAAATTACCGGAACATCTGCCCATGCTTTTAAATCTTCTGAAATTTCTCCAAAAGGCGGCCGAATAAAATCCGGCTTTTTCCCGATAACCCCCGACAAGGCTTCGCTGCACAAAAAAAGCTGACATTTCTGACTATCGCAGGAAACATCAGCAAGATTTACATGTTCAAAGGTATGATTGCCAATCTGATGCCCCTCCCTGTACATTCGCCGTACAATTTCTTCATTATCTTTAATCTGCATACCTATAAGAAAAAATGTTGCCCGAATTCCCCGCTCTTTTAATCCATCCAGCAAAACATCCGTCGTTCCGTTCTTCGGCCCGTCATCAAAGGTCAACGCCAGAAGCTTAGTATCGTCATCTTCACTCTCACCGCCGCCCAAATTCCCGTCAGACACCTCACTGCTGACTGTCAAAAAGGGGACATTTACATATATCAGCGCAGCGGCTGCCGCGCTCAATATCCAAACCGCTGTCATACAAATTTTTTTCACTTTGCCCATAAAACCACCGCATTCCTGCTTTTATACTACTCTATACGCCTAATTAAATTTTCAGAACGGATTTAACAAAATTTTCACCCAAAGTTTTAGCCCGTATGCTATACTAAAAACAAGATTTATTTTTTGAGGAGGCAGATTATGGAATTAACTTCTAAACCTTTTGGAACAACAAAAACCGGTGAAGCAGTCACATGCTATACGATGACAAATGCAAAGGGGAATTATGTCAACTTTATAGACTACGGCGCCACAATACAGGCGATTGTTCTTCACGATAAGGACAATACACCGATTGACGTTGCACTCGGCTACGATACTATTGAAGGCTATGAAAACGGCATAGACTATTTCGGCGCCTTTATCGGCCGCGTTGCCAATCGTCTTGAATTGAGCCGTTTTGACCTTAACGGCAAGACATACATGCTTGCAGTCAATGACAGAGAAAAGAACCATCTCCACGGTGGACTTAAAGGCTTTGACAAATATATGTATTCAGCTGCTGTTACCGAAGACAGTATTTGCTTTTCCCGTATCTCCCCGGATATGGAGGAAGGCTATCCGGGAAACTTGACAGTTTCTGTCACTTATAAATTCACAGATGATGATGTACTTTCGATTCACTATAGCGCAAAAAGCGATGCCGACACACCGGTGAATCTGACCAATCATTCATACTTTAACTTAAACGGCCATGACAGCGGCTGCATGGAGAACCATACGCTCTGCTTAAACGCATCACTCTTTACTGAAAACTGTGATGAGGGCTTCCCAAACGGCAACATTACTTCTGTTAAAAATACAGCCTTTGATTTTTGTACACCAAAGAAAATCGGACGCGATATCAATATGGATGACGTGCAGCTGACAGATGCAAGCGGCTATGACCACAACTTCATCCCTGACGGCAAAGGTTTTAGAAAAATCGCAGAGGCCTGCGGCGATATTTCCGGCATTTCAATGGAAGTATGGTCTGATATGCCCGGTGTTCAGTTTTATGCAGGCAATTGCATCAAGGAACAGACTGGCAAAAACAATGCCACTTATGGACCAAGATGTGCTTTTGCCCTTGAGACACAGTATTATCCTAACGCTATGTTCAAGACACATTTCCCGTCTATTGTCCTTGCAGCTGATGATATTTATGAATCTGAGACACAATACAGATTTAAAGTCTGAGTTCTGTAACTTTCAAAGCCAAAGACTTATATACACAAAAGCACAGGGTGTGCGCGGCTTTTCACGGCCGCACACACCCTGTTTTTGTAACACATATGGTTATTTTACTGTTTTTTAAAAACTATTTTGTTTTTACATACGTATTGATTGGACGAAGCATATATTCATTGTATGGGAATTTATCTGTTGTCACATAACCTGCCGGTGCATCAATAAGCTGCGCAATACGGTTGACTAATGTCGCACATGTAAGCTCAACTGTTGCAGGACGGTTGACGATGCTTGTTGTCTCCGGCTCACCGTATAATGTCCACTCATTTTTATCAAATTCTTCCGGCGCAAATACCTTGCCCACACATTCTGTCTCTAAAGTAATTCCTTCAGCCGTCTCAGTTGTCACAATGGCACGCATACCTGTGGCATCGCCCGCTTTAATTGTCATGCCAAGCGTCTCTGAATACAAATCTTCCGGCCATGTACACGGAACGCATTTCTGAGTCTGAGAAATCACGGTCAGACCAAGCTTACTTGCAAGCCATCCGTTCTGATTCCACATATATGACGGTACATATTCTCCGCTCTCTACCTTTTCTTTAATTTCCTCTGAAGACCAGCGGTTGCATGTTGCAATTTCCTTTTCAAACTGTTCCATTGAAAGACCTGCACCATGGCCCTCGGCAAGAGCAATACCGTAGTCTTCTACATTATACCAGCTGCTGCCGACAATCTTATTAACTTCAAAAGATGAACCCATAAGGTTTGTCACCATTGTCCCCCAGAATAAATCACAGTAACCAACACCCGTCAGTGTACATCCGCCTTCCTTTGCCAATGCATCGAGCTTTTGTGTCAGCGCCGGTGATGAATTCCATGGATATAACGCTTCCTCACATGTTGTAATTGCATTAACGCCATGCTTTGCACAAATTGTAAAAATATCCTCCAACTCAGCAACCGTACTTCTTGTTGCGATGATACAAACATCCGGTTTTAATTCTCCAATGATTCTGTCAGCCTCAGATACCTCTGAAATCTTAACGCCGACTTCAGGATAATCATTGCCGATAATTTCACAAACATCTTTTCCGACAACCGCAGGATTCACATCAAAAGCTGCAAGCAGCTCACATCCCTTTGCGTTTGCATAGCGCATCAGCCAACGGCTCATTCTTCCACATCCATACTGTACATAGGTTACTTTACAATCCATAAATAGACCTCCTTCTTCATTGTGAATTTATATTTTAAAATTCAACTTTGTTATATAATTATCATAAGGTCTATTGCAGGTATAAAGTCAAGCTAATTTTACCGGGATTTGTATTTTGCTAAACGTCTGTCTTTTTTGCGCCTCCATTACCGGAAAATCAATAACGACCTCACAAATATAATCTCCGCAAATACAATATTTATGTTCCCGAATATATTTCAAAAGCTTTTTGGCACCTTCCGCCTCTTTTGTAAAATCATCCTCACACATGCACACATACATCCCCTGCGGCAGAATTTCACATTGTTCCTTTGGCATCCTTTCATCCGCAAACAAAAACACCTCATGAGATGAAAGCTTTCCCTGCTCAATACAGTCTTTGCGAATCAATGTCCCTATATTACAAAACAGTGAAAGCGGAATATCATGGCTTATAAGCTGCTTCTTCATCTGTCTGAGCATATATTCATAGCCGGACTCATCCTCCTCGAAGAAATCCTGAGGACAATAACAACTGTAAATCGTTCTTTCTGGCTGATATTCAAGGAAAATCTCTCCGTTTTTAGGAAGCACCTCATATTTTTTATAATTTTCCAGCACTCTTTTAAGCGTTCCTTTAATCTGCTCTAATTCCTGAAGGCGGCAGCATATATCGCCGTACTGAGCCTCAAGCTTTATCCGTACAGTGTCCGTTTCCTCACAGTCTAACAAATTACGTATCTGTTTAAGCGTCAGCCCATACATTTTCATATTTTGTATAAGGTCAATCCGTGCTGACTGCAAAATATGATAATAGCGATACCCGGTTTCCGGGTCAACCTCCTGAGCCTTTAAGATCCCCTCTTTATCATACAGCCGAAGTGTCTGCTCTGAAACATGATTTAATTGTGCCATCTGTCCGATTGTTAATCTTTGTAAATCCATCATAAAACCTTATCCCTATTATAATGTTTTAAGCCCGGATGATGGTCAAGATGCTGAGTCATCTTGCAGCCCTCTTTGGTTTTTTAAAATTAAAAGCCCAATGTCACAATATTATAGATATTAATCAGAATAATTACAACCATCAAACCGATAAAAAGCTTATCCACCATCTTATCATCAATCTTTTTATTGATACTTCTTCCGGCCATTCCGCCTAAAATACCCGATATAATCATACCCACAAGAAGGATGATGCTGACATTTGGAATCGAGCCTGTAACAACGGTTGACAAAAAGCTTGTTGCCTGCGAAAACAAAATAATATACAGCGAATTTTGTGCCGCAACCTTTGTCGTCATTGAGAAGAAGAAATACAGCACAACAAGATTTATAGGACCGCCGCCAATACCTAAGAAAGAGGACATAATACCAAGAACCAAGCCGATGACAAGGCAGGCTGCAATATTTTTAATCTGATGCGTCTTTATTTTGTCTTTTTTAATTGTATAAATTAATGTTCCGACAGTAATCACCGCAAGACAGCCCGCCTGAACTGCGCCCGCTGTATTCTTATCGGCAAAAAGACCTTCTACCATCTGAAACAGGGACTTTCCCATAATGCCGCCCACAGCTGCGCCGATAGCAAGCGGTGTTCCTGTCTTCATATCCACGCTTGAGCTGCCCGACACCTTTGAGCGCACAACAGAATAACAGCTCATGGCCAGTACTGTACATCCCGACATAAAGTTAATCGCCGAAACTTCTAAAAGGCCGAAAGCATCCAGCGTTGGTTTAATAATGACACCGCCGCCGATGCCACAGATAGCACCGATAATCGACGCACCAAAGCTGACTAAAATAAATATTGCATACACCATTTTTAACTCCTCCTACTTAAACTTTTCCTCATCGGTTTTGCATACGCTGCGCCGTCTCGGCAGCTACAGCCGCAAGACGGTCATAACATTCATCAAAAAACATCTTATATGCCGGGCAAAAATAGTTGACATAATCTCCTGTCACTTCATCCAAATTCCGATGCCTGTTGCAGCCGCCCCGACACACATGAAAATATGGGCAGGCCCTACATCCGGCACTATGATTATATGAGCGTTCAACGTAACCGATTTCCTTACGTTTCTCATATATCTCCGCCATAGATACTTCATTCAGATTGCCAAGCTTATATTCATCCAGTACATAAAAGTCACACGGATACACCTCACCGTCTGCCTCTACAACATTTTGAATACCGCATACGCCATTCTGTTCGCAGGACTCCGCGCCCATACCAAGCAGCAGAGTAATGTAATTTTCAAAAAGACGCACATAGGGCTGGCAGCCCTTCTTATAATCCTTGTACCACAAATCAAAAAGTTCAATCAGAAATCTTCCGTAGTCCTCGGGAAGCAGTGAATATTCTCTCTGCCCGCCAATCTCTCCAATCGGGTCAAGACATGCAATAAACTGCATAAATCCAAAGCCTCTGCTTTTATAGGACTGATAAATTTTCTTAACATGAGCCGCCGTCTGCTTATTGACAACCGTTAATATATTAAAATCAACACTATAGTTTTCCAGAAGCCGTGCCGTCTCCATAATTCTGTCATAGGTCGGCTGTCCGTCCTTACTATGACGATGCAAATCATGAGTTTCTGAAACCCCATCCACAGACAAGCCGATTAAAAAATTATTTTCTTTAAAAAACCGGCACCACTCGTCTGTAATGCCATATCCATTTGTCTGGAGGGCATTATGAATCGTCAGTCCTTTTATATTAAACCTTTTCTGATATTCTATGGACTTTTTAAAAAAATCAAGTCCTGCCAGTGTCGGCTCACCGCCCTGATAAGCAATCGTACAAGAACCTTCTGCCGCCCGAAGTGTCTTTTTTATTACATTTCTAAGCGTCCTTTCGCTCATAATCCCATATGAAGCCTGCTCACGTTTTTTTGTAATGTCACAGTAAAAGCAGTAGTCACAATACATATTGCATAAGCCTGAAGCCGGCTTAATCAGTAAATTAATCGGAGGCATCGCCTCTCCCTCCTGTCATTCATAATCTGCCGGGTCTGTGCTGTCCGGATCCAGGCATGTCTGTGTATTTAAAATCATCCCCTCCGGTCTCGGCCACTGTCCGCTCTTTGCAAAATCGTCCGTATCCTCCATAAATTTATCCAGACGAGTGCGCATATCTTCTAAAACCGCTTTATATTCAGGTGCCTCCACAAGATTATTGCGCTCTGCGGCATCCATGCTCAAATCAAAGAGCTGCTCTCTTGGCGGCAAATGCTCCATCAGCCCTTCATCCATTAAAAAGTCCTTGCTGCCGCCCGCATCAATATTGGCAGGAACATACTTTTCAAAATCTCCGAAACGGCGTATATATTTATACCGTTTTGTTCTGACACAGCGCTGCGGCTCGGCAGCTGCGTGATAAGTTACTTCTGCAAAAACAGCATCGTTAACTTCCTCTGTTTCATTATTCAATAGCGGCATCAGCGACGTACCCGTCAGCCAGTCCGGCTTATCAATACCAAGTAATTCACACAAGGTCGGATAAATATCCACATGAGACACAAGGCCGTCCTTGACCATGCCGGCACTTGGATTGCCCTTATACTTTATAATTAAAGAGCTCAAGCATCGTCACAGCATCATCCGTGTTGTGCCCTAAAAGCTTCTTTATAATAGACAGTCTATACACAAGCGTATTTCGATGAATGTAGAGGGCAGACGATGTCCGCACAAGATTTTGCCCATTCATCAAACAGCCTTTAATTCTCTCGTATCATTCAATTCAAACAAAAGCTTTACGATACCGAGATTTCTATAATGTAAAATATTCGACGGATAATGATTAAAACGAAGCATAAAAATCGTTTTCATTGCTTCATCATAGCTCATCTTAATCTCATCATGATTTTTATGAATACGACTAAATCCCAGATAAAGCTCGGATTCAAATCATTAACCGCATGACGCAAAACCTGCATCATGACTCTGTCAATCTCCGTGTTCTGATTTTGTGTATGGACACCGAACATACATATAAAATGTACAGGAAATACCGTAATTCCGTAAAAATGAGCCAGTTCCTCCACATTACTTTCCTGTCCTGTCGGAGAAAAAAGCAAATTTTCCAAAAAATGTCTGGATTTTTCATTTGCTGTATTTCTGTCCACAATCAAATAAGTGACTTCTTGTGTCACTGCCACAAGTCCCACATTCCAAGGCATGACAAAAAGCGGGATTCCAGCTGAATCAGACATAAACCCCACCTGATTTATCACCTTTTCCTCATCCTCCGGTTTAATTACAGCGACAACAGCCGCCACCTGCATATCCTGACATTCCTGCCAGAACTCACTGTTCGTAAGATAAGTTTCCTCAAAATGCTCTACAGCAACAAAAATAAGCTCACCGCCCCTAATCCACGGTGAAATTGGAAAAGCCGCACAAATGTACGGCCATGAAATATGATTTCCAACACCCTGCCTTCCGGCAACAAGCTTTGTCTCAGAAAAATTTTTCAATCTCAGCAAATCAGATACATATACCGCCATATTGCAACACCCTCTAATCGACTCCAAGGTTGTGTATAGAATATAATTATTTTAGCACATTACAGTGGAATTTTAAAGGGTGAAAATCACTTCTTCCCAAGCTGCCAAAAAGCCACCGCGCTTGCCGCCGCAACATTTAAGGAATCCACCTCGTGCGACATCGGTATAAGCACCGTATAATCGCAGTCGGCAATAGTTGTATCGGCAAGACCATCCCCTTCGGTTCCGAGCACGATCGCCAGCTTTTCTTCAGCCATAAGCTTTGGATTATCGATACTTACCGAATTTTCTTTAAGCGCCATGGCTGCTGTTTTAAAGCCTAAGTTTTTAAGACACGACAAATCCGTTTCCGAACCTTTGTCCAAAAATGTCCACGGTATCTGAAATACCGTTCCCATGCTGACTCTGCTTGCCCTGCGATAAAGAGGATTGCTACAGCCGTGGGTAAGTAATACCGCATCCATATAAAGCGCTGCCGCCGAACGGAAAATCGCGCCTATATTTGTCGGATTCATCACGTTCTCAAGCACTGCCACACGGCGCGCCCCGGCACACACTTCCGAAACAGACGGCAGCACGCGCCGCCGCATCGCACAGAGCATCCCCCTTGTCAGCTTAAAGCCCGTCAGCTGTGTGAGCACCTCAAAAGGCGCTGTAAATATCGGTACGAAGGCATAGCGTTCTATAATAGCTTCTGTCTCCCCGTAAAGCTTCTTGTCCTCCACAAGAAAGGAAATCGGTTCATAGCCTGCCGCCAGTGCACGTTCAATCACCTTCGGACTCTCCGTGATAAAAATTCCCTCATTAGGTTCGTTATAATGAAGAAGCTGCACTTCCGAAAGGCGGGCATAAACATCAAGTTCAGGTGCCCTGAAATCTGTAATCTGTATTATCGGCATAAAAGTAAACTCCTTTAAATTTATTGAGTCTATTATATCAGAAAAAGCCAGCAAATGCTGACTTTTTCTGCTAATCCTCTTTTTTCGGATGTTTTTTTCGATATTTGACACATTCCGTCAGAAGGTACTCAATCTGCCCATTAATTGAGCGAAAATCATCCTCCGCCCAAGCCGCCAAATCATTCCACAGGGTGGCTGAAAGACGGAGAGGCACCTGCTTTTTTGCTTTTTCTTTTTGCTTACGTTCTTCTTCGCCCATCTTCACCCTCTCTTTCTCTTAATATGGATCTTAATATAATGTACCGCTGTTGACAATCGGCTGTGCATCCTTGTTGCCGCAAAGAACAACCAACAGATTGCTCACCATGGCCGCCTTTCTTTCTTCGTCTAACTCAACAATATCATTTTCATTAAGTTTTGACAAGGCCATCTCGACCATACCAACGGCGCCCTCAACAATTTTCTGGCGGGCATCAATAATTGCTGACGCCTGCTGTCTCTGAAGCATCGCCGCTGCAATCTCAGGCGCATAGGAAAGATGTGTAATCTTAACTTCAATAATTTTAAGTCCTGCATCAGCAACCTTTTCCTGAAGCTCTGTCTTCATAATCTCTGCGACCTCCTGGCTACTTCCGCGCAATGATTTTTCATCGCAGCCTTCTGTCACATCATATGGATATCTGCGGGTAACATTCCTTATGATGGAATCACACTGAATTGACAAATAAGTTTTATAATTCTGAACGTTAAACACTGCCTTTGTAGCGCTTTCCACCTTCCAGATGACAATTGCACCGACAATAATCGGATTGCCCATCTCGTCATTGACCTTTTGCTGGTCATTATTCAATGTCATCGCTTTTAAGGATACCTTTTTATTTACGCCTGTTGACGGCACTGAGCCTGTTTTTCCTGTCGCTGCTGCCGCAATATTTACCGATGTCATCGCTGTCGGATTCACCGCTGTACAAAACGGGTTCACAAAATAAAATCCGTCATCCTCAATTGTACCGTAATACTTACCGAATAAAGTGAGTACAAGCGCTTCGTTCGGATGAATCACTTTCAAACCGGCAAATAAAATAGGCGCCACACATGTGACAATAATTCCCGCTGCCAGCACAATGCCTCCAACAACATAGTTTTCCTCCTCAAGGCAAAAGCCTCCGGCAATAATAGCCGCAATGCCTGCTGCAATCAGCACAATTGTAAAAAACAGCATCCCAAAGCCTCCGGACGGATGAATAATCTTTTCTTCCTTAAAAATCCTAGTCTTCGTCTCACTCACAACAATCTCTCCCTTCATCTTCTGGCGCATCAGCGCCTCACATCTGATATCATTTTGATATCATCATAATATCTCTGAAAAAGAGAAATGTCAATAGCTTTCCTAAAAATTTTACAATCTTTTCAATTTCCCCTCTTTAAGGTCTTTTTCAGCCATCTCCCGCAAAAGATAATGCATCTTTTTACCTGTTGCAGTCATAGGGATTTCATCAATAAAACGATAATATCTCGGTTTTTTATAGGCTGAAATCATCGGATGTCCGTCACAAAAATCCGAGAGCGCTTTGCCGCTGAATTTTTTATTTTCCCGAACAATATAAACAGCCGCACTCTGACCCCGGATTTTATCCGGCACTGCCACAACTGCACAGTCACATATTTCAGGATGACTGTTTAAAATTTCTTCAAGCTGCGCCGGATAAATATTTTCTCCGGCTGTAATAATCATATCATCCTTGCGCCCGACAACAGTGACAAAACCATTTTCATCCCACGTTCCCAAATCACCGGTATACATATAACCCTTGTAAAATTTTTGTTCGGCTTCCTCTGAATTATTAGAATAGCTGTAGGAGGATTTCGGTGTTTTTATGATAATTTCGCCAACTTCCCGGCCATCCGCCGCCACAAGCGCATCCGGTTCTGACCTTTGTTCATCACCGACTCTGACAACACGTACCTCGTCATCCGTACAGGCACGTCCGGCACTGCCTGCCATCTTTGGCAAATCAAAAGGACGCAGAAAAGTATTCCAAAAACTTTCCGTCGTGCCATAGCCATTAAAAACATTCGGGGTAAGCACGCGCTGATACGCTTCACAATCAGCCTTTTCCAAAGGACTTCCCATCGTCACAATACCTTTTAAGCTGCTTAAATCATGCGGCTGCTTTTGCTGTGTCTTTACAAGCATATTTAAGGCGGCCGGAACGCCAATCATAAAAGTGACTTTATATTTTTCCGCATAAAAAAGACATTCCTTCGGATTAAACTGTTTAAGAATAATCATGGAAGCCCCCGCATACAAGGACGGTGTCGGACCGCCGGCATGAAGTCCGCCCCTGTGAAACCACGGCGTCATATTCATCACAACATCTGTCGCATTCATCGGAAAATGCATCATCACATCATGAGCAGAAAGCACCTCATTCACCTGATTCACCGGAACGCCTTTAGGGAGGCTTGTTGTACCCGAGGTATAAAGTCTTGTAACTTCATCGTAAATATACGGCGCGTCTGGCATTACCGGCGCGTCTGCTCTCGCCCCGATGTCTATATAATCCTCAAAGTAAATATGACCTTCATCAATTTCTGGCCGCTCTCCCGAAACAATCCTTCCCGAATCCGTATTTACAGCCACAATCCGCGCAGGCTTCCATGAGGCTATGCGAAGCGCCTCGGACACCATTTTTGCATAAGCCGTATCATAAATAAACACCTTGGGGCGTGCATCATCAATCAAAAGTGCAGTCTCCCCCGAAGCCAGCCGAAAATTAATCGGACTGTTTATAGCTCTAAGCTTTTGCGGCGCCAAATAGCAGCATACAAACTCAATACAATTTTGCAGTTGATACATCACAATATCATTTTTGCCGACACCATCCGATGTCAGAGCACGCGCCAACCCATCAGACATGCAATCCAGCTGTCCGTAAGTCATCTGCCTTCCTGTCTCCGGCTCTGTCAGCGCCATTTTATTTTTGTACATTTTTACATTTCTCAAAAATCCGTTAATATAAGTAAAGCTATGCTCAAATGTATCCTTAAACATTTTTGCATCATAAGTCAGCCCCATATACCATCCTCCATTTTTATAACAAAAGTGTGCCCCATACTTATTGATGAAGCACACTTTTCTATAACAAATACACTTTATTTTATGTTAAAAATTTGCTGCACCGATGATGCCTGCATCATTGCCTAACTGAGCAATTTTAACAACAGTATCCACCGTACGCTCGCCGCCGAAAGCGTATTTTCTTATGTAAGCATTGAGTGGTTTTGTCAGATTCTCTCCCTGTGCACATACACCGCCGGAAAGTAATACAACCTTTGGTCTGAAAATATTGACAAAATTTGTCACGGCCTCGCCGAGATATTCAATGTATTGGTCGATTACTGCCTGTGCTACGGCATCGCCACTCTGCGCCGCGTCAAACGGAATCTTTCCGTTCATCGCACCCTCTTTTGCCACAAGCTCAGCCATCATACTTTCAGGATGCTTTTCCAAAGCCTCTGTTGCCTGAGCAATAAGTGCTGTCGCAGAACAGTAGCTCTCAATACAGCCCTTACGGCCGCATGTACAAAGCTTTCCTCCGGCAATCAGTGTCACATGTCCAAGCTCTGCACCGCCGATGCCGCCTTCAAATACTTTTCCTCCTAAAATAATGCCGCCGCCGACACCTGTACCAAGTGTCAGCAAAATCACATTACCTGCACCGGCTGCCGCACCGGCAACAGCTTCACCCATCGCTGCACAATTGGCATCATTGCTCACATGTATCGGTAAATCAATATACTTTACAAATTCTTCTGTTAAAGGCACATCATCCCAACCAAGATTATTTGAATAAACGATAATACCGTTTTCAGAATCAATCACGCCCGGATTTCCGATACCGACTGAACGACATTCCTCAACAGTCACACCGGCTTTTGCCGCAGCATCCTTTACAGTTTCTGCCATATCCGCAACAATCTCCTGCCATGGGCGCTCAGATTTTGTCGGACGTGACGCTGTCGCCAAAAGATGATTCTCATCATCCACAATACCTGCCTTAATATTTGTTCCTCCAAGGTCAATGCCTATACGATACTTTTTTTCTGCCATCTTTATCTCACCTTATCCCTCATATTTATTTACAATAATACTTGAATTTTGTCCGCCAAAGCCAAAGGCATTGGACATTGCATAATTAAGAATCTTTTTACGTGCTGTCTTTGGCACATAATCCAAATCACAGGCCTCATCCGGTTCAACAAGATTTAACGTCGGCGGAATTAATTGTTCATTCAAGGCTTTTACGCAAATAATGACTTCCACAATACCGCCTGCACCCATCAAATGTCCTGTCGCACCCTTTGTCGATGACACACACACATCCTTTGCTTTATCACCGAACACCTTTTTAATTGCCTTCGTCTCGGCAATATCACCGACCTTTGTCGATGTTCCGTGGGCATTGATGTAGCCAATCGCCTCCGGCAAAATGCCCGCCTTTTTAATCGCCGCTTCCATACATGCAGCCGCACCTGTACCGTCCGGATTCGGTGCTGTCACATGATAGGCATCCGTATTGTTGGCATAGCCTGAAAGCTCTGCATATATATGGGCACCGCGGGCTGCGGCATGACTTTCCCTTTCAAGAATAATGGCACCGCCGCCTTCGCCCATAACAAAACCGTCTCTGCCTGCATCAAACGGACGGCTGGCCTCCTTAGGTGCATCATTCCTTCTTGATAACGCTCTTGCACCGGCAAGACCCTGAATAAATACAGGGCAAACGGCCGCCTCGCCGCCGGTCACAACAACCGTATCTGCCATACCCGACTGAATCAGCATCGCGCCCATTAAAATCGCATCACCGCCGGATGAACATGCCGTGCTCACCGTAAGGCTCGGTCCCTGAATATTTTTGGCAATCGAAATCTGCGCTGCACTGACATTGCCCAAAATCTTAGGCACAAAACGAGGACTGACATTCTTATGCTTTGACGCAGCCATCTGTATATGTGTCGCTTCGATTTCCGCAATGCCGCCCAAAGCCGTTGCCATAACAATACCTGTGCGCGAAGGCTCAAAAACCTGACCCTCCGCTGTCTCAATGCCGCTGTCCTTCGTTGCCTCATCGGCAGCCGCAAAGGCATACTGCATAAACGTATCCATCTCTCTTACAAGCTTTTTAGGCATATAATTCTCCGGTACAAAATCCTTCACCTGCCCGGCAATCTGTACAGCCAAATCTTCGCAGCCTTCTTTTTCAATTTTTGAGATACCGCAGACACCCTCCGACAGATTTTTCCAAAATGCCGGAATGCCGATACCAATCGGCGTCACTGCACCAAGACCTGTAATGACTATCTTTTCTTCCATATCGCTTCCCTCTAATCTATCAAAATATATGGTTTTGCCCATATTTTCATACCACAAAAAGGCCGGATATGTTCCGACCTCTTTATATTATCAAAATCACAGACACATGTCAAACTGCGGTTTGTAAGTATGCTGCAAAGCGTTTACTTTATACGCCGCAAGGCCGGTGTACAGTTTTTGTGACAGCCGCGCCGCGCAAATACATCGACACCTACAAAATCCAATCGCTGTGCGCTTGCCGTACTTCGCACTCTAAGATTTTGTCGGTTCGCGCCGGTCAAAGTAAATGTCTGCTTCGCAGCCACTTCCTTTGACCTTCTTGCGCTGCAAACCACAGTTTATTGCAGCGTCCTCTCCACATACGTCAAACTGATATCCTCAAAGTGATATCTATAAAACTCACCGAAAGTACCCTGTTCTGTCACGGAACCCGTGCCGTCCTTTAAGAGGCGCTTTGCACATTCGATGTATTTATCACAATAGTCCGGCTGAATCGGCCATACATGATGACCGCCATAGATGGCTGTCCTGCTGCCTTCCGCCTGCGCTTTTAACTTTTCCATAGATTTTATAAAAGTGCTGACATTTTCAGAGCAGTCAAAGTTCAGCATAATTCCCATTGTGCACAGCATGTCCCCGGAAAAAAGCTGATGATTTTCTCTGTCCATAAATACGACGCTGCCCTTTGTATGCCCCGGAACACTGATGACACAAAGCCGTCTGCCACCAAGGTCGATATGCTGTCCATCCTCCATAAAAACAGTTGTAAAATCTTTCGGAAGATAAATTAAACTTTCCTCTGTAGCTTTCGGCAGCTGCGCCCCAATTTCCTGAATAAACGCAGGAATGTCCACAGCCCTGTAGCCTTCGGACATATGCTCGTGCATCAAAGCCTCATCCTCGGGCATGATATAAACCTTGTCAAACTGGCCATTTGCGCCGACATGGTCAAGATGACCGTGTGTATTTAACACAATCACCGGCTTATCCGTCAAACCTCTGACCGTTTCATCAAGCCCCCGAAATCCCATGCCCGTATCAATCAGCGCTGCACATTTCTCGCCTTCAACAAGATACATATAGTCATGAAACGCATCCTCAATGTGCCATGTGTGCGCATCAATCGGATGCACTGTATAAAAATCAGACATTTCAAACATCCTTTCTCAGCCAAACCAACACTTGATTGAGTCTCTGTCACCTTCACTGTACACCGCCTCATCATAGCGAATAGGCACTGCATTATATTTTTCACAAAGCTGCACGGTTGTTGGCGATACAACAAAATCCATATCTTTTTTACGGCCTTCGACAATCCTCTCCGTCGGCTTTGACTTATTTCCTGTCAGATACATATCCTCCAGCGGCATTGCCGGGTGTGTCAGATAAAAATACTGCCCGTCCGCCGTCTTCTCAAGCACCTTCCCGAAAAGGCCGTCTGTCGATGAAATCTCATCAATTTGAGGCAATACATTGTAAAAATAGCGATGATCCACAAGACCCTTCTCTTTTATCCAGCCGCTCATAGCGTCCGCAAGCCCCTCAAAGGCAAGCTCAGGAAACATATGTGTATCCGCATAGCGGATATCAAAGCCTAAAGCGGTCAGCTTATCCAGCTGGGCATTCCACTCGGCGTGAATCATCTCAATATCCACACCGTGTCCCCAGCTTAAAGACGGCTCGGCATGAAAATAACCGTTAGCGTCCGTCATTGCCGTCCCTTTCAGCTTTTGGCATACCGGTCCCCATTTCACTTTATCCCATTCGGCATTCATCGTAAAATGCATCCCAAAGCATATGTGCTTTTGTCCTTTTAGCAGCCGGGCTGCCTCATCAATATAGTTTCCCGGCGCCATCAATGAAATATTTTTTACAAAAGCGCCCTGTGCAGCTTTTAATATTGCCGCATTGGCACTCCGGCTTGAGCCGGCATCATCACTTCTTGTAATTATCCGCAGCAGCTCTTTGCCTTTCCGTCTAATCTTTACTTAAAACTCCGCTTTAAAATTCCGTCTCAAAACCGTCATAGGCTGTTAAAAAGCCCTCCGCAGCGGCACGCACTTCGATTTCCTCATGGGATGCAAGGCCGTTATGGGAAAAATGTGTGATGACAAAAGTTGTATTTTCATCGGCACAGCCCCATAGCGAGCAGCTTTTCCTTTGTTTTGACATCTCCGGCAAAACCCATATGACTCTGACAATCCTCTCCGAAAACAGTTGTGCAGTCAAGGCTCACCATATCAAAATAATGCCCTTTAAGATACATCCATGTCTCCTCCGGAAACCATGACGTATCATTGCCATAAAGCATCGTTTTGCCGAATTTATCTTCTATCATATAAATATAGCATTTTTCATCTTGCATATGCTTTGCAAGAAGCGGCGTCACAACGTAATCGAGCACCTTAAACGGCTCAAATTCACGAACGGTCTTATACACAAGACGCTCACTTAAATTTTCAGCATCATCCTCCAGCTTTAATATGAGCTGAATATCCTCTAAAGGCAGCCCCTGTTCCGAGATATTTAAGCTTCATTTTTCAAACTCCTTTGGCATCTTTATGCTTCAAAGCGCAAAACTTGATTCTGTCTCGCAGACTCAAAAATACATTCCATCAGACGAAGCACCCGAAGAACTTCTTCATTTTTAATCAGCTGCTCTGCCTTGCCGTCCATGACCTCCATAAGATTTCTGTAATGGTCACGGATATCGCTGTGTGCAATCGGCAGAGGCTGTGTTTTAATTGTATCCTCTGTTCTCGGCGCCATCGTCTTTGTAAGCCCTGCGGCAGTTTTTACAGGCACAGCATCATTCTTATCCCAGTCGGTAATGCAGACAGCCTCACCGCTTAAATCCCAATCCTTAATCACGGCCGAACCGTCACGTCCAAGCACATACCATCTCGGCAGATTAATAAAATTGCTCGTGCCGACCTCAACAACAAATAAAACGCCATTTTCAAATTGAAGATTCACTGTAAAGCCATCATCCACAAGTTCATTGGTCACATGAGTCTCTGTGGCATAAACCGTCTTAATTTTTCCCGGAATCATCTGAAGCGCCTGGTCTAAAAGATGAACGCCCCAATCAAGCACCATACCGCCGCCATGTTCAACTGTTCCTCTCCAGTCTCCCGGAATACCTCTTGAGCCGTGAACACGGGATTCTATCTTAAATACAGGTCCAAGCATATTGGCATCGAGAATATTTCTGACTGTCAGATAATCCTCGTCCCATCTTCTGTTTTGATGCACAAAAAGCTTCGTACTTTTCTGTGCCGCCATCATTTCCTCAAAATCTTTTGAAGCCATTGTCGCCGGCTTTTCGCAGAGCACATATTTGCCCGCATTTAATGTCTTAATCACAACCTCTTTATGAACATCATTCGGTGTCGCGCAAAGAACAAGGTCTATCTCGTCATCCGCAAGCACATCCTCAAGACTTTCATACGCAATCAGCCCAAGGCTTCTTGCGTAGTCCTGACGTGCCTTATCAATATCATAGACACCTTTGACTGTTAAATGCTCTATTGTCTCTACAAGCTCACGATGCCAGTTTCCCATACCGCCGAAACCGACAATAGCCATCTTAAACGCTCTGTCCATCTTTATCCCTCCTGCAAATCCGGCAAGCCACTCTATGCCCAGTACATCTCACCGATATTTTCAAACATAAGCACTTCTTTTAAAGCTTCAATCGTCTTTGTCAAACCTTCATTCTGGCTCATGAGGCCATCCTCATGCTCGATACTGATAGCGTAATCATAGCCTGCGAGGCGAAGCTCTGAAATGATTGCTTTCCAGTAAGATACGTCATGTCCATAGCCTACAGAGCGGAATGTCCATGAACGGTTAATAATATCACCATAATTTGTTGTATCAAGCACACCATTAATTGCTGTATTATATTTATCCATGTAAGTATCCTTTGCATGGAAGTGGAAAATCGCGCCGGCCTTTCCAAGCTCTCTGATACATGCCACCGGGTCCATCTGCTGCCAGATTAAATGGCTCGGGTCAAAGTTTGCACCAATTTCAGGACCGACAGCCTCTCTTAAACGAAGCAGCCCCTTTGTATTGTATACACAAAAGCCCGGATGCAGCTCAAGTGCAATTTTATGAACATTATGAGCCTTTGCAAAAGCGACCTTCTCTTTCCAGTAAGGAATAAGCACTTCGTTCCACTGCCATTCAAGAATCTCCGCAAAATCCTCCGGCCATGCGCACGTTACCCAGTTCGGACGCTCGGCATTCGGACCGTCTCCCGGGCAGCCTGAAAATGTATTGACAATCGGAACATTTAATTTCTCGGCAAGCAAAATCGCATTCGTCAAATCATGCTCAAACTTTGCCGCAATTTCTTTGTTCGGATGAAGCATGTTGCCATGGGCGCTTAATGCGCTGATTTCAAGATGATATTTCTCAAGTGTCGCCTTAAATTCTTCAAGCTTCGCGTCATCATTTAAAAGTACGTCCGGGTCACAGTGAGCCTTTCCCGGATAACCGCCGCAGCCAATCTCAATCATCTGAACACCCTTGCCTGAAAGGTATGCACAAGCCTCGTCAAATGTCATATTTTGAACAACCGGATTAAATACACCAATTTTCATTTCTTTTTCCTCCTAAAAATACATGAAATATCACAGGCGGCACCGCGCCCTTGGCACAATGCCGCATCAAATTTTCTTTATCAGAATTTTACAACTTCGCCTGTTGCCGCTGATTTATAAATTGCCTCAAGAATCTGTGTGACAACATAAGCCTGTTCAGGTTTTACAACAACCTCACCGCCGTTCATAACTGCGTTATAGAAGGTTTCCTGCTCAATAAGGCTCGGTTCTTCACCTGTGGCATCAAAGAACGGCACACCATCCGCATCAAGCGCCGGTTTTTCAACAATCTGCTTGTTATATTTTACTTTATTGATACGAAGACCATCCTTCATATCCGCACCGGCCTTTGTACCGCAAAGAGATGTCTTTGCTTCATCAACATCAAGTGTATTCAAAGCCCATGCAGATTCTAACACAATTGTTGCACCATTTTTCATCTTGATAAAACCGAAGGCAGAATCCTCAACTGTATATTCCTCCGGATTCCAGTCACCCCATGCATTAGCTGTCTCTGTCTGACTACCGAGTTTTTTATAAACAGAACCCATCACTGTATCCGGTTCATAGTTGTCCATCATCCAAAGTGTTAAATCAAGCGCATGTGTTCCGATATCAATTAAAGGACCGCCGCCCTGTTCTTCTTCATTTAAGAATACACCCCATGTCGGCACTGCACGGCGTCTGATTGCATGGGCTTTTGCGTAATAAATATCACCAAGTTCATCATGCTCACATGCTTTTTTCAAATAGGTTGAGTCCGCACGGTATCTGTTCTGATATCCGATTGTAAGAATCTTACCTGTCTCTTTCGCCGTATCCAGCATCGCTTTCGCATCAGCCGCTGTCTTTGCCATCGGTTTTTCACACATTACATTCTTTCCGGCCTTCATTGCATCAATTGAAATAAAGCTGTGCTCGCGGTTCGGTGTTGTCACATAAACTGCATCCAAATCCATCTTTAAAAGCTCTTTGTAGTCTGTGAATACCTTTGCATCCTCTGTGCCGTATTCTTCTTTAGCCTTGGCTGCTCTTTCTTCAACAATATCGCAAAATGCTACCATGTCGATTTTGCCCTGTTTTTTGATTGCAGGCAAGTGCTTACTGTTTGCAATACCGCCGCATCCGATAATTCCCGCTCTCATGTTTCTCATAACTTATACCTCCGTAAATCATTATTATGCTTTAATTTCTTTTCCTCTTATAATTGACATTATAGCAAAGCCCTATATATAATTCTTCAAAAAAACCACAAAAATATAACACAATCCTATACTTTTTAAACCGCATTACTTCATGTCGCAAAGCAGCCCGTTTTGCAGTTTAACCGCACCAAAAACCTTACAAAAAGAGCCGCTTTGCGACAGTACGGAATTTTAACCGCACCAAGCAAACCGGCTCTCCTTCTTATAGTTATTCTGTAACCTTTAAAAGGTCCGCAAATGTTGTTAAATTATATGTTCCAAGTCCGCTCTTTACAGCATCGCCGATAGCTGCGCAATCCATGCCGCCGCCAATAGCTGCTTCAAGTCCCGCTTTAGCATCCTCCACAACAAGACATTTGTCTGCCGGAACATTCACAAACTGGCTCGCCTTCACAAATACTTCCGGGTCCGGTTTGGATTTTGTAATATTATTACCGTCGGAAATGGCATCAAAATAATCGCCAAGCCCAAGCTGACCGAGAATAAACGGTGTATTCTTACTTGATGAGCCGATTGCAAGCTTAAATCCTTTGGCTCTTAATGCATCCAGCGTCGTCTTAACTTCTTCGCTCAAATCTGCCGGAGACATATTTTTAAGAAGCTCTTTATAGATATCATTCTTCTTTGTTGTATAAGCAACCTTATCTTCCTCGGACATCACACCGTCATAGCGTTCAAGAATAATCTCAAAACTTTCCATACGGCTGACACCTCTTAAACGGTTATTAATTTCCTCGTCAAAATAAATGCCGAGCTCATCCGCAACTGCCTTCCACGCCTGATAATGGTACTTATCCGTAAAGCAAATCACACCGTCAAGGTCAAAAATTACCGCTTCGTATTTCATGCCTGTACCGCCTTTCTTCCGATTGTCAATGCATCTTCCAGCACATATGCCTCACCGTAAACATGGATTGTCTTCGGAGTTCCGTCCACCAGTGTAAATACACTGTTTTCAGGACCGACAGAAACCTGAATCTGACTGTCCTCAAAATGGATCTTAAAGGTATAGCTTTCCCACCGCTTAGGAAGTGCCGGCGCAAAATAGATACCGCTCTCTTTCAGTCTAAGACCGCCAAAGCCATAGACAATCGCCATGTAGTTACCGCCCATGTTGGCTGTATGAATACCGTCTTTCGTATTGTGATGAAGGTTAAACAAATCAAGCTTTGCAGAGTCGCCAAAATATGCATAGGCTTTTTCTTCCTGTCCCAGCTTCGACGCAACAATACTGTAAATACATGTCGAAAGTGAAGAATCGTGCGTTGTCACCTTCTCATAATATTCGAAGGACTTCCGAATAGTCTCGATGTTCTGAGCATCCTCATAAATAAAATGAGAGAGCACCGTATCTGCCTGCTTGCAGACCTGATATCTGTAAATATACAGCGGATGATAGTGAAGCAGCAACGGATAATTTTCTTTTGGTGTATTTTCAAAATCCCATACTTCCTTCTGCATAAATGAATCATCCTGAGGGTTAATCCCTGTCTCCTCATCGTACGGAAGATACATATTTTTCTCTGCCTTTTCCATCTCAGCCACTTCATCGGCAGTCAGGCCGATTTTTTCAATCACTGCCGTTTTTCCCGCTTCATTTAGCATACGGTAGAAATTCACTGCCCAATGGAGATTATACTGTGCGGAGGCGTTTGTAAAATAATTATTATTCACAATGCAAGTATATTCATCAGGGCCTGTGACGGCATTAATATGGAATTGTCCGTGATAAAAATGACCTGTATCCATCCAGAGACGGGCCGTCTCAAAGACAATCTTCGCACCCTTTTCTGCCATAAAATCCAAGTCCTTTGTGGCAAGATAATATGCAATCGTCGAATAAGCAATATCACCGTCAATATGGTACTGAGCCGAACCTGAAGGGAAATAGCCGCTGCATTCTTTGCCCATAATTGTACGCCACGGATAAAGTGCGCCCTTTTTATGTCCGAGAATACGCGCATTCTCTCTGGCCGCCTCAAGCGTGCTGTAGCGATAGGATACAAGACTCTTTGAAATCTCCGGGTTTGTCAGCGTAAAGAACGGCTGCATATACATCTCTGTATCCCAGAAATAATGACCTTCGTAGCCCTCACCGCTCAAACCTTTTGCCGCAATATTACTGTATTCATCCTTGCCTACAGACTGAAGCAGCTGATAAATATTGTATTTTGTAGCAATCGCCAAGTCATCATCACCCTTAATATCGAGCGCAGACTGATTCCAAAAATGCTCAAGATAAGTCTTTTGCTCACGGTAATGTTCTTCCATAGGTGTCTCCAGCGCCTTTTTCATCTCGGCGGCCGCTGCTGCCTTACAGTCTTTATGACGTATGGAATCTGCAAATATAGTATACTTTACAAGTGTCACTGTCTCATCTTTACAGATATTTGTTGTCAGCTCTGTCACCGTACCGTGACCTTCTGTGTAAGACCATGCCTTGGCCATCTTACTGACACTGTTTTCCACTGCCGTACACACGGTCAGATTGGATTTCGATGTATTCGTGACAACATAAGACACACCATTTTCAATTGATGCGCGCACCGGCACAAGATGCTGGAAACTTTCGCCGGCAACACGCGGGTCATTCGGGTTACAATAATTCTTCACATCTCCGATGTGTGTTGATATGAATGTCAGCTCATCACTAAAATTCAATGCTTTCACACAATACTCAATCGTAAATAATGAAGGCTGCACAAAGGATGTCATTCTTTTAATCAGAATTTCCACCTTTTTCCCCTTTGGAGAACACCACACAACGCGGCGGGCTGTATAGCCTTCCTCCATATCGAGCCAGCGGCTGCTTTCAATTATCTCTCCCTCAAACATACTGAAAGTCTCTCCGCCAATGATAAGCTCAATCCCCTGAGTATCGGCAACATTAAGCATCGTCTGCTTTTCTTCACAAAGCCCGCACAGCTTCTCCGCCTGTTTCATCTCCGCAAAATCATAAAAGCCGTTAATATATGACCCGCGGATAGAATCATAGCCTTCCTTATACCCTTCCTCAAAATCGGAACGGACACCGATATAGCCATTGGCATTGTGAAATATTGTCTCATTTAAAATAAGTTCGTCATTATCAAGGTTTAAATCGTTGATTTTATATATTGCTCTGTCCATTTCATCCTCCCAAGTATCTTATCAACATGTTCCAAAACTTTTCATTTCCCCAAATGGGCGGGGCTTTTGCCCGCCCCATCATTTAATTATTTTACGGCGCCGGCAGCAACACCCTTAACAATATATTTCTGTGCACAGAGATAGAAGATAATTACAGGAATAATTGTCAGTGTAAGACCTGCCATCGCCATATTCCACTGAATTGTAAACTGTCCGAAAAAGCTTGCCGTTGACAGCGGAATTGTACGGTTCGCCTTACTTGTAAGTACAAGTGACGGCAAAAGATAGTCATTCCAAATCCAGATAACATCAAGAATAATCACAGTCATTGTTACCGGCTTTAACATCGGAAATACAATTCTCCAAAATACGCCGAATTTTGAACAGCCATCAATTGTCGCCGCCTCCTCAAGGGCTACAGGCACAGACTTTACAAAGCCGTGGTAGAGGAAAACCGACATACTGGCGCCAAAACCAATATAGCAGAAAATCAGTCCGCCCAACGTATCAACAACCGGAAGGTGCAATGTCTCACGTCCAAAACCAAGCACCTGCATCAAAGGCATCATCAATGTCTGGAAAGGAATCAGCATTGTTGCTACAAATAACATAAAGATAAATTTACTGATTTTATTTTCTGTACGGGCAAGCATCCATGCACACATCGAAGCCAGTACAACAATGATTGCAATAGAAATCACGGTAACAATCAAGGAGTTTTTAATATAGCCGGCCATCTGCCATGTCGCTACAATAATCAATGCTACCAAAGCAAGGTTTTTATCCGTCAGCCAGTTAAAAAAGACATTCTCCGCGCCGAGCATCTCACCGATGATATTGAAGCCCTCACCAAAAATGAACTTCCACCATAGATGTTGCAAGTAAAGCGCTCATCCATTTTTTAATTTTCATTTGATACTCCTCCTTTTTTGCTCGTTTCTTGTAAAACGTTATACTAATATAATAGTGCACTTTTAATAGAATGTCAACGCTTTTTTGATACTAAAGAGTGCATTATTGCTATTTTGGTTAAATCCTCACAAAAAAATCCTGTAAAAAAACGATATATATCTTTGTTTTTATAACAAATATACATATCGTTTTACTTTTTAGTTTATTATTTTACCTTTATTTTACTTTATTTTACTATTTTCGATGGGACGGGCATTTTTTGCTGACAGTTTTCCGCCACTTGACCTTTGCATTAATCTTCAGTGTATCCCTTTCCTGACCGCCCTCAATATTCTCTATGAGATACTGTGCCGCAAGATAGCCGCGCTCATAGTTCGGTATATCTACTGTAGTCAGCCCAAAAGGCTCTGCCAGCGCACAATCATCAAAACCGGTCACCGCAACATCCTCAGGCACTCTAATCCCCGCTTCATGAAGTGCCTGTATTGCACCGACAGCCATATTATCATTGGCACAAACAATACACTCCGGAAGTTCATCGGAAAGCACCATAATCTTTGCCGCCATATAGCCTGTCTTTTGTCTAAAATCGCCCGAATGATAATTCTTGCCCGCAAAAGGGAGTCCGTTTGCATTCAGTACATCAATAAAAGCCCGATACCGCTCTTTATTATCATCCGTAGACTCCGGCCCGCCGATAAAACTAAAACGCTTATAGCCTCTATCCACCAGCCCTTGAACAAGCTCAGTCATAGGCCCATAATTATTTACCACAATACTTTTAATATACGGATGATCTACAACTCTGTCTAAAAAAACAACCGGGTACTTTTCATTCGCCACTTCCTCAATAAGCTCTGTTTTCATACGCATATCCAAAATAATACATCCGCTTGTCATACCGTTACGCATAAAACGCTCGCACGATTTCCTTGTACAAATCATAAGATCATAACCATTATCCACAGCATAATCACTGATGCCGTTAATAATATCCAAGTAAAAACTCCTATCAAAATCACTGAAATTAAATAAAATCGTCTTTGTATCTCCGTTCTTTAGGTTCTTACCTGCCGCATTCGGATAATAAGACAACTCTTCGCAAATCTCCAACACCCTTTTTCGTGTTGCAGCCCCCACATTCTTTTTATCATTGAGTACATTAGAAACAGTCGAAACCGACACTCCCGCCAACCTGGCCACATCTTTAATTCCCGCCATACGTTCTTATTCTCCTCCCAAAACATTTAGATTTAATATTATTTTACCTATTTTTACTAAAATATTCAACTG
>CABUBX010000009.1 GCA_902489925.1 uncultured Lachnospiraceae bacterium
TGATTTCCGACAAATTCAGTCCCAAATACTGGGCATGATAATTTGTATCCGGCGGAAAATCAATCAACAAAGAGTCATCAATCAGTGCCTGACTTCTTGTCCTTATATTTTTCCCCTTATATTTTCTTGCCATTTCACAAGCTTTGCAGCGGCAAAATAACGCCGGCCACGCTTCTGATGCTGCTGTACCATAATATGTAATTTTCATGTTCCTCCCTTCCCCATCTTGTTTACATACATAAAATGTTGTTATATAGTTTTTTATTTTCTCATCTTATTATGACGTTTATATGGGCACTTTTACTATTTTTTGTGTTTTTTGTAATTCTATATTGTTATTTATACCATATTCTGATATAAATAGAAATAGAAAGATGTTGTCCAATTTTCATGTTTTGTTGACATATGAAAGGAGATTTCTATGGATATAAAAAACATAAGCTACTTCAGTCCAAACCCATCTACAAGCGAAACGATTAAGATTTTAGACTGTGGCTATCATGAAACACTTCACGGCCGTTCTTCTTCCCAAACAATCATTGACCATTATGTTTTACATTTTATTGTCAGCGGTAAAGGCACCTACTCTGTACACAACGAAACATGGCATTTACAGAAAAATGATTGTTTTATTTTACTGCCAAATATACCCATTCACTATCAATCTGATACGCTTGACCCATGGGTTTACTATTGGGTCGGCTTTGACGGCATAGATGCACTGCAGCTTATGCAGCTTTGCAATATTTCCTATCAACAGCCCATATTTCATTATGAACCGATTTCCGAATTGACTAAGTTGATTCATCCATTAACAACTTTAAATACATCTTCTATTTCCGATAGTTATATTGCTCTCGGCCAATTTTATTTACTCTGTTCGCTAATGATGAAACGCAACAATAACATTAAACCGCTTTCGCGAAAAAATTATTATGTTAATCAGGCAATTTCTATCATTGAAAATTCTTATTACAGAGAGGATATTTCTGTCCATAGTATATGTGATGCCGTAGGTCTTGACCGGACTTATCTTTACCGTATTTTTAAAGAAATTACCGGTGAAACAATCCAACAGCATATATCACGGCTACGTCTTAAACGCGCACGATATTTTCTTGCTAATTCTGATTTAGACTATTCCGAAGTTGCTTACTACTGCGGATATGCCTCAGAACAATACTTCTCGATGGTATTTAAAAAAAGCTGCGGCATATCGCCGTCAGCTTACCGCAAACTTAATATAAAAACAGGTAACGATAGTTATCTGAAAAATCCCCCTACTGAATAAAATGACCTCTCCCCTGTGTTATTTTCAGCTTCTAACACAGAGGAGAGGTTCATATCATTTATTTTCCTATACCGTTCTCCTGCTTTTTCTATAATACATGAATCCAACCAAATCCGCTAAAAACCATCCAATCGGCACTGACCACCATATCCCTGTCACACCGACAGGCTCAAGAGCTGACAACACATAGGCCAAAACAACCCTTGTGCCTAAAGAAATTACTGTCAGCACAACCGACATTCCCGGTTTGCCAACTGCCCGATAATAGCCGTAGAGCAGGAACAGGCATCCGATACCGCAGTAAAATGCCCCCTCAATTCTCAAATATTGTACACCAATATTAAGAATCGCCGTTTCCCCTGCATCGACAAACAAAAGCATCAAAGGTTTCGCAAAAAAACAAACGACAAAAGAAACACACAGACAGAAAATAATCGCAATCATCACCGCTTTTTTGATACCCTTTTCAATGCGTTCCTTCTTTCCCGCCCCATAGTTTTGGGCAATAAATGTTGAAAAAGCATTGCCAAAGTCCTGTACAGGCATATAGGCAAATGAGTCTATTTTTACGGCTGCGGCAAAAGCTGCCATCACGGCCGTTCCGAAGCTGTTGACAAGTCCCTGTACCATAAGGATTCCCAGATTCATTACGGACTGCTGCAATGATGTCAGTAAAGAAAATTGAGCCATTTCTTTTAAAAGTGTCGATTCTATACGGCAGTTTTTTGCCGCCGGGCGCAACTTTGGCTGTGTTATCCATGTATAAATACCGATTCCAATGCCCGACACCGCCTGAGAGATTACCGTAGCTGCTGCCGCGCCGGCCACTCCCCATTGACAGCCCAACACGAAATATAAGTCCAAAACAATATTTAATACGGCACAAACTGCAAGAAATATGAGCGGAATGACTGAATTACCTACAGCTCTCAAAAGTGCCGCAAAAAAATTATAAAGAAATACAAAACCAATGCCCCAAAATATGATTTGCACATAAGCACGCATCAATCCGTAAATTTCTTCCGGTACATTTAAAAGTAACAGGATATTATCCATAAAAATAAAAACAACGATATTAAGTACAACCGTCAATAGAGCTGTCAGTACAAATGAAGTAAATATTGCCGATTTTAGCTTTTCCGTATTTTTTTCGCCCCAGCATATAGAAAATACAGCGCCGCTGCCCATACACAGCCCTAAAAGCACAGATGTAAGAAATGTCATCAGCGCATAAGCCGAACCGACAGCCGCCAATGCCCCTGAGCCTAAAGCGCGCCCTACAATCAATGTATCCGCAATATTATACATCTGCTGCAAAAGATTGCCTAAAATCATCGGCAATGCAAATGCTATCATCGTTTTTGTTATATTACCTTTTGTTAAGTCTAATTTTTTCATCTCATACACACTTATAATCATTTTTTCGCCAAAATCAACAACTCATCGTATAACTCCGGCATCATTATTATAAAAGAGCTTACGGACAAAAGTCAATGAACAAATTATCGCCGAAAATATAAGCACCACTCCGATAAGCAGCGGCTTATTCATATAAAATTGAATCCACCGGCTCGGTGTAACAAGCACACTGTACTCCAAAGGCTCTGATGCATTTCCCGCTGCATCATAAGCTATCAGACGAATCGTCTGGTAATCCTCTTTGCTGTCTACATTAAGCTTTATCGTATCATCCTTTGCCATAAGCTCATCTTGCTTATATGTATGTACAAGCCTACCGTCACTATACATCTCGGCATAAGCTAATTTTGCATTATCCTTAACGCTTAACGTAAATGTGTGCACAGCCTCCCTGTACCTTCCACGATGCTCAAGGTCAGAAACAGCCATTGTCGGCGGTGTCCAATCGACGGTAAACTCAATACTTTTCCCTTTGACTCCATTTGTTGAAATGTTCTTTGCTCTATCCTCAGAGTAAATATTAATATAATAAGTACCTTCCTCATCAAAGCAAGCAGCTTTAATTGTATACATATACGTCTTCCACCGGCGGCTGCCGCCCTCAGATTTCACTGTATAATCAACACCCTCCTTCATTTTAATAAGCTTTCCCGCCCTGCTGCAGGTCAATTCCGTAAATTCAAGTGTATCTGCATTGATTTCTTTAACTATAATATCCGTAGGACTGTTGGTAAAGCCGCCATTAATAAGCTTTTGAAGGTCGTCGCTTATCATATATGTTGAACCGTTTCTATTAACAGAAAATGTCATCCGCTTTTGCGTTTCGTTGCCTGATTTATCAATTGCCGCTATTATCAATGTATAAATATCATCCATGTCTTTTTCAAAATTTCTAAAGCTGATAAGCTGTCCGCTGTCAAACGATGTCTTTGAAAACATATCCTCTACAGTCATTTTCCCTTTTTTGACACCTGATAAATAAAGCTGCACACCGGATGCACTGAAGTTTGTATCTGTTATTTTTATTTCAGGTGCGACTATGCCGTTGTTGGCCGAATTATGCTGCACACCTCTTATTTCAACCTCCGGATTTGTTAAATCGACTGTAAACCTATCCTGTGCATAATCAAAAGCCTTATTTCCCGCAAGGTCTGTATAAGCGATATCAAAAGTATAATCTGCATCCGAATTAAAACAAACAACTGCCATATGCTTATCCCGAATTTTTATCCATCCGCGCACCGGCGGTATCTCAAGCACTTTCCCCTTCAAGACCGCTGTCACTTTCAACTTTACATCCTCTGCACGAAAATTATTTTCCTTAATTATAATTGCTGCCGTACGTTCTTTATTATAATAACTGCCTGCCCCAGAGCAGTTATCATAAGCAACTTGAATTATCGGAGGTGTTTTATCTATTATAAATTCTTCCGATACATATGGCATCTTTGCTTTATTTAAAGCTAAGTCCGTACAATCTACAGTAAATTTATAACTGCCATCCTCTGAAAATGCAATCCTTGCCGTATGCACTTTTACATCAGATAAATCCGCCCCCGCACCGGATGACCAGCCCGAAACCTGTGCCTTTCCCCCGTCCATATCCATGACATTAATTTTCACCCTATTTGCATCAAAATTTCGCTCTCTGATAAGAATCGTTGCCGTTCTTGCATCCTTATAATATTTGCCGTTTAACGGTGCAGGATTATCAAAAACGACCATGATTATCGGCTGAGTGATATCAATTTTTAAATTCTTCAGCTTTTCTTTACTGTTTCCCGCATTATCTGTGACCTTTACATAAATCTGTACGAAGTTGCTGTTGTTTTTTTCAGCATTAATCGTAATGACTTCTTCCACAGATTTTTGCCGCGCTTTTGGGGAGGCTATATTCAAATAGCCTGACTGCGTTACTAAATTCCTATTTCTAACCTCATAATAAACGGATTTTAAACCTGAATCCTCATACTCTCCTGCAGAAGCAAAATCCTCCGCTTTTATTTTGACATTGACATCACTGTTATAGATATCAACAAAAGGTTTCGGCGTTTCAATGTCTATCTGCGGTGCATCAAGTCTGTTATCAAGAATTAGGCCCTGTGTGCTGATATATGTACAATTGCCGGATTTATCCGTAATCCTACCATAAACAATGGCTTTTTGGTTCGGCTTCAGAATAATTTTTTCCCCGGTTACCCATGGTACATGCTCAAGCTGGCGAACCGTCATGGCTTCATGGCTTTTATAATACTGAACCTCTGAAACACCTGCTGTCGCATCATATATATTACCAATTTCCACAGTTTTATCATGATTGGCAAACAACTCGAAAGTAATCTTTTCATTAATTTTATGCCATATGCATCCAAATGTAGCTATCTGCGCCTCAGGATTTTGCGTATCTACCGTAAAATATTGGGCGGCATAATCCTGTTCCAATGTATTGCCGGCTAAATCTGTATATTGCATATCAAATGTATAATTTGCATCCCCCCGGTAGCTTATGCGCAGCGTATGCATACTTGCATTGCCGACTGTAAGCTGATGTGTCGGTTCTGCGTAGTTACTGCCTTTATTTGCAGCATGAATATACAATTCAAGACCACTTTCGTCTGGCTCTCCCTTATCCCTTTTATCAAAATTCCTTTCCTCAATCGTCAAAACAGAAAAAATCTCTGCATTACCAAAAAAACGTTCCTCATTTGCATGTCCCGGCATTATTTCAACAGTATTTTCCCCCTGCTTCATATAATAGCGGACTTCTTTCACTAAAGGCGCTGTCTTATCAATCGTAAAAGCTTTATAGTTTTCAGGTACATACGCGCTGCCTCCGAAGCTTTCAGCCATAGATGTACTGTTTTGTGCCCTGTCTGTCATAAATATATCGAAAATCCAGTCGCCGTCTGAATTGTACACATACCTTGCCTCATAAATCTTTTCACCAATCGGCATCCACGGCTGTATACACTCGGCACCGCCATTGACAGCATCCGCTATGCAGTTTATACCTGTACTGTCAAAATACGCCTCTGTAACTTTAATCGTCACAATTCTGTCTTTGTTAAAATACTTTTTATTGACTGCACTGCCGTCAAATAAAATTTCTATCTCAGGCTTCGCCGTATCAAAATCAAATTCAACTGTTTTTTTCTCTGCGATATTCCCCGCACAATCTTTTGACCAAACAATCACCCGCATACGATTTTCGTCCCCTGCCGCTGTCGAATAATGCTTCCCTGCATCCGGGGCAATTTTGATACTCACATCACACACCGCCTGATTTTCAAATATTTCTCTATCCGTTACAACAGACGATGACCTGCTCACATCAAGCATTGTATCTTCAATGTACGTTTCCCATAATTTATTATCATGACTGATTTCAACCCTGTATTCTACACTTGCAATGCCCGAACAAGCTTCTGCTGCATCATCAGATGCACATACCGCAATTTCAACCTCCTGATTATAAACATTTTCCCTATTTCCCCCTAAAATCTCTGCTTTTATAATATTCGGCGCTTCAGAATCTATAACAATACCATCGGACATGGCATAAGAAATATTTCCCACCTTATCGACAACTTTAGAAATCACAAGCTTGCGCCCATCCTCAAAATCAATGCTGACATCTGTTCCTGCCTGCTGCCACTTTGTAAATTCTTTTAAGGCTGCTTTATAATCCGAATTTTTCTGCCATTCATCATAATCAACAATCGCATAATAACACGCCTTAATACCGCTTAGTGCATCACCGTATATAATTTTTGCATTTGTGTTACGCTTATTGCCAAAAAGTTTAAGCGACATTTCTCCGGGCACCTCATTGAAGGTATTTTTTTGGTCATTGACATTCACAGTAATTTCAGTCCAAACATCGCCGTCACTGACAAAGTCCATCTTATATTCCTTAGAACAGGCAAGTAATTTGCCATCCTCTCTTTTTACAAGCGTAAAAGCAATTTGTCCGTCTGCCTCAGGCCATTTTGCACCCAAGATTGACGGGTTAAAATACTGCTCGGCATCACTATAGACAACACCGTTATACTTTTCGCTATTGACACATTTGATAATGTCTCTGGCTGCATCAAAGCTGCTGCGTACATAAAAGCTTTTCTCATTGATTTTTAAGATACCTTCTCCTGCTACCCCAAAGTCCTCTGCGGCAACATCAGCTTTACCTATTGTTAAAGTCCCTGCCTGCCTCTTTCCGCCAAATGCATATCTGTAATTTTTAAGCACAACCATATTTTCAGGGATATCGGCATAAATCGCATATTCGCCTTCTCCTGACGTTTTTTTTGCATCTGCCTTAAATCTTATAGGACAGGATTGAATCGCAGAAAATATTTCCTGCTCATCTTTCTTAATAATATTGGTATACAAACACTGCGTTGCTGCTAAGGCTTCCATATTCAGCGCCTTATTATAGACATGCGGCATCTCACCGTCATTTTTTGTATATGTATCCGCCCAATAGCTTTGTTCAAGCTTCAAGCCGTTTGGATTAAGATTTATAGGACGCTTTTTCACAATCGCTTTAAACGACTTGCAGCTCTCCTCATCAATTCTATATTTTTCTGCACAAACACCGCTAAGCTCAAGCTTTTGGCCTCCGTCTTCAAATAAAAGCGCATAACCGTCCTCTTTATTTTCTGCGGCGTCGCTGCCCGTAAGTTTAAATACTTTATCCTTAATATCAGCCTCAACCTTTCCGTCATCATCGGCTTCGATGCCGTATAGGCTCACTGAAGTAATTCCAACATCATTTGTGCCGTCATAAATCTTATCTTCAAATGTTATTGCTGTAACTGTTAATGCTTTTTTGACAACATTAAACGTATATTCTGCCGAAGCGTCCGCATAAATCTGCACACCGCCTGCCTTGTGGTCTTTAATTATAACTCTGACAGATGCATCCTGTCCGATGTTATTTATTTTAAAGGCCACTGTACCGAATATTTCATAAAGCTTGTTGTCTCCCGCCTCACTGCTGATTTTCATATCTTTTACAAAAGCCGATGAAAAAATCCCCCCTTTTGTTTCCACAGTCACTTCATAAATGTCCGGATTATTCGTTGCGATAAATCCCTCAAATTCCACTTGTATTTCATCGGTACGGTAGGTATATTCCGACGGAAGATTTTCTGAAAATTTTACTGTCTGCCCCTCCAATAAAATCGTACTTTTGTCAGAAGCTTCTTTTTCCGCGGCATAGCAGACCAAGTCGTTATCCAAAACAGCCCCGCACAAAAAAATTAACATCACCGCCGGCATCCATAACACTAATCTTTCTTTTATTTTTTTAAGCATCTCCTATCACCTCATCTGTATGCAGCAGCACAATACTTCTTTCCACTATGAAACCGCCCTGATTAAGCTTAGAGGTTTCCAACGCAGCAGTTATCCGATTCTTTAATCCGCCAGCGCCGATTTTTTTTGAAACGCCAAAGCCTTCAAAAGCATCGGACACGTTCATCGTTCGCACCGCTTTTTTGGCTGTTCGTCCTGTAAGTTCTCCGAAAACCCGCGGTATTTTCAGCAACAAAAACAATACGCCCGTCAAAATAAAAAATATGACAAAGCCAGCCATACAAACAAGCTTTATATTCCGACACAAGTTTATCATCTGCTCAAAATTTTCTGTTATCATTATTTTCCCCCTTATTCCTCTGCATCAATACGCGACTCTTTATGTATTTGCTGAATATGCTGCTGCCACATTCTTTTTGGCAAGCCGAATATTTTCTGTAATTTCATTTACGAGCTGCTCAGCAAGAGGATTCCCGCCTGTATCCATCTGTGCAAGACGTACAGTTATTTCCGTGAGCGCAGCATTTTGCTCATCCTCAGAAAGTCCCGCTTCATTTTTAAATTCTGTTGTTCGCCTATAAATTTGATAGGTAATTTCACTGTATAACCTAAGTTCAGTAATTCGATTATCCTTATCCGCTACATCCTCCGCCATCAATGCCATCAAATCATTCCAATAATCGAGATAAGAAACCTCCGCATCACCCATTTGATTGATAACACCAAGCTTACTTTTATAGTAACTGCTTATCTTTCCAAGAACCTTTGCCCTTGTCTGCCACTTCCCCTTATTATCATTATTATCCCCCAAATCAAGGGCTGACATATCCGCCGATGTTACATTGTAAAACCATCCGGCTGCAGATGCCTTATCTCCATTGTCTCCGGTCAAATAATAATAAGCCAGTCCCAGCTGATACGAAAATTCCACATAGCCGCTTTTATTTGTCTGAAAATAAGTTTTATTGTTTTGATTTCTCCTGTTATCCCGAGAATTTAATATGGACGTCAGCATCATATCATCAGCGGCAGAAAAATCATTGTCCGCAAGCATTGTATCTAATATTGACAAATAAGCATCTTTTTTTACCGGATTAAGTGCAATGGCTTTTTTATATAATTCAAGTTTTTCATCTAAGGAAGCCACCGCCGCCTCATCAATATAAAAATCATACCCGCGCTTTTGAATTAAATTTTCCGTCACAGCGCCAAGCACTGCACCTATGCCAAGAAAAACTGCTGTCCCTGCACAGACGCAAAAAGCTGCCATCTTTTTCTTTAATTTGCTTCTGTAAGGCATTCCCAATGCTTCCGGATTCTCCAAATCATATCTCAGTTCAGCACAGGACTGATATCTGTCTTTAATCTCGTATTGTGTGCATTTATTAATAATAATCTCAAAGCCCAAAAGCGCATCTCTAAATTCTCTCGGTGTCTCATCAATCAGTGATGGCCGACATCGGGTAATCAGCGGAAAATTAAACGGTGTATCCGCAGGGTCATGCCCTGTAATTAAGTGATGCAGCGTGGCACCAAGACAGTAAATATCTGTCTGAGGCCGTGTCTGTCCGTTGCCCCCATACTGTTCCGGCGCCGCATACCCCGGTGTTCCGAGGCACACTGTATCCTCTGAATTACCGCTTTTAAATATTCTCGCCGCGCCAAAGTCAATGAGTGAAATCTCTCCCTCCGGCCTCAGCATCACATTGGCCGGTTTCATATCTCTGTAAATAATCGGTTCCGGTTGCGTATGTAAATAGCCAAGGACATCACAAAGCTGTTTGCCCCATGAAATAACATCGGCTAAGCCAATCGGAATTCCTTTTGACACCAAAGCTTCTCTGAGAATTTCTTTTAAAGACTTTCCCTGAATATAATCCATAACAATAAGAAAAGAAGGCCCTTCATCAATAATATCAACGATACTCGGCAAATATTTATGCTTCAATTCTTTTAAAATATTTATTTCAGCAATAAGTCCTTGCCGTACAACTTCAAAATCCCGAACCCCCTCCTTACGTATCTCTTTAATCGCCCATGTTTTGTTAGCTCTTTCGTTAATAGCCAAATACACAATACTCATGCCACCCTGACCGATTTGGTTGAGTACCTTATATTTTCCATCAACAAGAGCACCTATTTGAAGCATCCGTCCACCTCCCGACAAGTCCTTATAAGTGCCACGGAAATATTGTCCGTCTCATGACGCTGCTTATCCATTTCGATAAGACATGCGGCATTCTCCAACATCTGCTGCTCATTTGACAGCACATACGGATTTAATTTTTCATAAATCTCCTCCTCTGTAATCATATGATGAAAACCGTCACTGCAAAGCAGCAATACGATATTTTCTTCGACATCTCCCTCAAAGAAATCCGGCACTACGTACTCTGAGGCACCGATGCACTGTAAAAGCACATGCCTCTGAGGATGCATGTCAGCCTCCTTTTTTGTCATCCTGCCATTATCCAACTCACATTGCACAAATGTATGGTCCTTTGTCAAAAGGTTCAGACTCTCTGCCAACATATACACCCGTGAATCACCGACATTCATAATATAGTATTTTCCGCCTGCAATCAGCAGCACGACGGCCGTTGTGCCCATCCTTTCCCCTCTTTTTTCTGCATACTGTCTCAGCCTTATATTTTGCTTAGACACAATATTTCCCCATTGAAATCTCAGCCCGTATAAATCAAGACCTTTTTCTATACTTTCGGGCAATACTTTTTCAAACCAATTCGCCATCTCCCGAATAACTTCCGCGCTTGCCAGCTCACCTTTAGAAAGCCCGCCCATTCCATCGCAAAGAACCGAAAAACAAACCCGCCCAATACCGGTCTGTGCCGTTTTTATGAGCAATGCGTCTTGATTTACATGCTTTTTTATACCTGCGTCACTGTAGCCCGCAATCATAAAATTCATTTATCCATCCCCTTTTATCGCTATATTCAGTTTTAAAAATTTGTATTGTGAATTATTTGAAAGATTATTTCAAGAATACTTTTTGAATTTTAGATATGTCCTATGATTATTTCCATTTTACCGCATCTATTTTTGTCTGCATAGCCCCCCTTTTTTATTTTTACAAAAAAAACCGTATGCAGGCATCAGCCCACATACGGTTTTCAGCTTTTATTGTTCTGTTTTCTGTCCAATACTCTGCCATTTTAAATATTCGTTAATAAACGGGTCAATACCGCCGTCCATAACGCTCTCAACGTTACCAATTTCCTTATTTGTACGGTGGTCTTTGACAAGCTTATACGGCTGCATGATATAAGAACGAATCTGGCTTCCGAAGCCGTTTTCTGTCACCTCGCCGCGGATATCCGAAAGCTTCTCCATATTCTCCTGCTGTTTTAACAAATACAGCTTTGCCTTTAACATCTGCATAGCTTTATCTTTGTTTTGGAACTGTGAACGCTCATTCTGACACTGTACGACAATATTTGTCGGAATATGTGTAATACGCACCGCTGAAGATGTCTTGTTAATGTGCTGTCCGCCGGCACCGCTCGAGCGGTAAGTATCTATTCTCAAATCATCTTCATTGATTTCAATATCAATATCTTCTTCGATATCCGGCATAACCTCACAGGAGGAGAAGGATGTCTGGCGCTTTCCGTTGGCATTAAACGGAGAAATACGCACAAGACGATGAACACCTTTCTCAGATTTTAAATAGCCGTAAGCGTTCTCACCGTTAATCTGAACCGTAACACTCTTAATGCCGGCCTCATCGCCGTCAAGATAATCCAGCACCTCTGTCGTAAAGCCCTTTTTATCTGCCCAACGTGTGTACATTCTAAAAAGCATACTCGTCCAGTCGCAGGCTTCTGTACCGCCGGCGCCGGCATGAAGTGTGAGAATTGCATTGTTATTGTCATATTCGCCTGAAAGCAATGTTTTGATTCTTAAATTGTCAAAGGCTTCCGTAAATTCATCAAGCATCTCCTGAATCTCAGGAATCAGGCTTTCATCATTCTCCTCATAGCCCATCTCAATCAATGTCTCTACATCTTCATAGGCCTGGCTGAGTTTGTGATACTCATCCACAGTATCCTTTAAGTTTTTAAGCTCTTTCATATAACCGGTACTTTTATCTGCGTCATCCCAAAAGCCCGGTTCCTCCATCATATTTTGTAATTCACCAATCCTAGCTTCTTTATGAGCTAAGTCAAAGTGAATCCCTCACTTCCTTTAATGGTGTTTCATAACCACTTAATGTGAATTTAAACTGGTCTAATTCAACCACAAAGGTCACCTCTTTCCATGATTTATTCTTTGACTGCAAACGTCTTATTTCAGACGTCCGCAGCATTGTTTATATTTCTTGCCGCTGCCGCAAGGACAAGGGTCATTTGGATAAATCTTTTCTTCTTTACGCTTTACAGGTGCTTTTGCCATAGATTCATCCTTGTTTGTGCCTGTCACCTTGGCAACTTCTTCACGCTGTGCCGGCTGACGTTCAACGCGCACATGCATCATCACATTGATTGTTTCTTTTGAAACGCCTGCAATGAGCTCATCAAACATATCATAAGCCGCAAACTTATATTCCACAAGCGGGTCTCTCTGACCGTAAGCCTGAAGACCGATACCCTGACGAAGCTGGTCCATATCATCGATGTGGTCCATCCACTTTCTGTCAATAACCTTTAATAAAACAACACGCTCAAGCTCTCTGACCTGTTCTTCTTCCGGAAATTCTTTTTCCTTAGCCTCATACAGCTTAAGCACTTTATCATAAGTTTCCTCAACAAGCTTTTCTTTCTTATATCCTTTATATGCATCCTTTTCCGTTGAAAACGGCTCTAACGGGAATACCGGAAGCACAACATTGTTGATTTCCTCCATATCCCAATCGGAAGCCTCCGTATCATCATGAATAACATCACTGACGAGGCTGTTTAACGTATCCTTTGCCATCTTCAAAATAACATCACGCATATTCTCGCCGTTTAATACGCGGCGGCGCTCTGCATAAATAATCTCTCTCTGCTCATTCATTACCTGGTCGTACTCAAGAAGATTTTTACGAATACCAAAGTTATTATTCTCAATCTTCTTCTGAGCCTTTTCAACGGCACTTGAAAGCATCTTATGCTCAATCGCCTCACCCTCAGGGAAACCTAAGGAATTAAAAATACCCATCAGACGCTCAGAACCAAACAAGCGCATCAAATCATCTTCAAGTGAAATATAAAACTTAGATTCACCCGGGTCACCCTGACGTCCCGCACGGCCTCGCAGCTGATTATCAATACGTCTTGACTCATGACGCTCTGTTCCGAGAATAAATAAACCGCCAAGCTCTGCAACACCTTCGCCAAGCTTAATATCTGTACCACGGCCGGCCATGTTTGTCGCAATCGTTACAGCGCCCTTTTGTCCCGCTTCGGCAACAATTTCCGCCTCCAGCTCATGAAACTTTGCATTCAGCACCTTATGCTGGATGCCTTTTTTCTTTAACTTTGCACTGATTTCCTCAGAACCCTCAATGGTAATTGTACCGACAAGCACCGGCTGTCCCTTTTTGTGGCACTCAATAATTGCATCAACAACTGCGTTGATTTTCTCACGGTGTGTTTTAAATACGGCATCATGATGGTCTTTACGGGCAACAGGTCTGTTTGTCGGAATTTCGATAACGTCCATACCGTAAATATCTCTGAACTCTTTTTCCTCTGTCAGCGCTGTACCTGTCATACCGGATTTTTTATTGTATTTATTAAAGAAGTTCTGGAAAGTAATTGTCGCAAGCGTCTTGCTCTCACGCTTAACTTTCACACCCTCTTTTGCCTCAATCGCCTGATGAAGACCGTCGGAATAACGGCGTCCCGGCATAATACGGCCTGTAAACTCATCGACAATTAAAACCTCATCATCCTTAACAACGTAATCCTTATCCTTTGCCATAAGGTTGTGGGCACGAAGTGCAAGAATAATGTTATGCTGAATCTCAAGGTTTTCAGGGTCCGCAAGGTTCTCCAAATGGAAGAAATTCTCTACCTTGTGCACGCCCTCCTCAGTTAAGTTGACACTTTTTTCCTTCTCGTCAACAATGAAATCGCCTGTCTCCTCAATCTCCTCCTGCATAATTGCAGCCATCTTTGTCATCTCGCCCTTGCGCTCACCGCGTTTTAACTGGCGGGCAAGAATATCACATACACGATAAAGCTCTGTCGATTTTCCGCTCTGTCCTGAAATAATCAGCGGTGTTCTCGCCTCATCAATAAGCACAGAGTCCACCTCGTCGATAACCGCATAATTTAACTCACGCTGTACAAGACGTTCTTTATAAATCACCATATTGTCACGAAGATAATCAAAGCCAAGCTCATTATTTGTCGCATAAGTAATATCACAGTTATAGGCTTCCCGACGTTCCTCCGGTGTCATGCTGTTCAAAATAACACCGACAGTGAGACCTAAAAATCTGTGCACCTGTCCCATCCACTCAGCATCACGATGTGCCAGATAATCATTGACTGTCACAATGTGCACACCCTTACCTTCAAGAGCATTCAAATAAGCCGGAAGGGTGGACACAAGTGTCTTGCCTTCACCTGTACGCATCTCGGCAATACGTCCCTGATGTAAAATTACGCCGCCGACAAGCTGTACACGGAAATGTCTCATGCCAAGCACACGCTTTGCCGCTTCGCGGACAACAGCATATGCCTCAACTAAAAGGTCGTCTAAAGTCTCGCCATTTTTCAAACGTTCCTTAAACTCATCGGTTTTTCCTTTCAGCTGTTCATCTGTCAGCTTGGAAATCTCAGGCTCAAGTGCCTCTATTTTGTCTACGATTGGATACACACGTTTAAGCTCGCGTTCGCTGTGTGTACCGAGGATTTTATCCATAATACTCATTTTATTCACTCCTAACCTGAGTCATTGATACATCCAATAACCCATACTAGGCTATTGTAGCATTATTGCCGGTAATTTTCAATCTGAAGTTATCTTTTTTAATATAGAAAATCAAAAGGAATCCCCCTATTCAGAGGATTCCCTTGAATTGTCTCACACATATTCGTATTTTTTCAAAAATCCGAGACCGACAGTCTGCGGACCTACATGGACACTGATTGCAGCGCCGATTCGGCACACAGGAAGTGTCTGATGAACAGAAATTCCCTTTTTCACCAGCATCTCCTTAAATGTATCACAGAGTTTTCGCTCACTTCCGTAACCGACAACAATGTGATATTGAGACATGTCTTCACCTGATTGTTCGAAATAAGACTTTGTAAGCTCTGCCATTTTTACCATAGCCTTTTTTGTGCTTCGGGAAACACCCTTAGCAGCCAGTTCTCCCCGTCCAAACTTCAAAATCGGTTTTAACCCCAGTGTTGATGCCACCGCACCTTTTAACCGTCCGACACGTCCGCCGTGAACAAGATAGTCCATCGTTCCGATAGAAAAATAAATTCTTCCGGTCATAATAAGGCTTCTCAGCTTTTTGACGCATTTTGAATAATCGAGCCCTGCATTACGCATACGGGCTGCCTCTGTCACTAAAAGTCCCTGAGCAATGGTTGCCAAATGGCTGTCGAGCACTGTTATTTTGGCATCCGGATAACTTTCTTCCACAATCTGTGCCGCATTACGCGCACTGTTGTACGAACCGCTAAGTTCTGATGAAAGACAAATACAAATAACATCCTCGCCTGCTGCGGCGCACGGCTCAAAAACAGCCATATAGTCACTGACTGACGGAAGGGATGTCTTTGGAAATACATCCGGCATCTCCTCCATCTTCTTGTAAAGCAGCTCTGAAGTCATCTCACTGCCTTCTTTTAAATAATTTTCATTATCAAAAGCAATATAAAAAGGTACAACATCAATCCGAAGGGCATTTAAAGTCTCGTCAGACAAATCACAGGCACTGTCTGTTATGAGACGAAAATTTTTATTATTAGCCAACCGCTATGGCCTCGATTTCCACTAAGCCGTCTTTAGGAAGCTTTGCTACCTGAACACATGAACGTGCCGGTGCTTCTCCCGTAAAATATTCGGCATAAATTTTATTCACTGTGGCAAAATCGTTCATATCTGCAAGAAACACTGTTGTTTTTACAACATTGCTCAAATTTAACCCTGCAGCTTCTACGACCGCCTTTAAATTCTCAAGTGCCTGCTTTGTCTGTGCTTCAATACCCTCCGGCAAAGTGCCTGTCTGTGGGATTAATCCCAATTGTCCTGATGTATATAATGTTTCCCCGGCTTTGACAGCATGAACATACGGTCCGACTGCTGCCGGTGCATTTTTTGCTGAAACAGTCTGTCTTGTCAATTTTACTACCTCCTGTGTCTTTTTTAATAAGACTATATAGTTTTTATAACTACATGCTCTATTTATTATTGTATCGTGTTTCTTCTAAAATAGCAACGTTTTTTTATTTTATTTCATAGCCGTCATACGCAACGGTCATTTTATACGGTACTTTCTGCTGCGCAAACCACTCGCACAGCTGCTGATGAGTGCTTGTATAGTGATTAATATGTGTCAGAACAATCTCTGTTTTTTCGTCAATTGTCCCCTGCGCGTATAAATTTTGAAATACATCCATGCAGCTAAACGCATCTAAATGCCCCCCCCGGCTTTCGTCCATCCGGCAAGACAACAATATAGTTTGCCGAATTTTCGCCCATATTTCCAAAGTGGCTGCCGCAAAGCGGTGTCACCGTCAGCGCGCCTCATCAATGCGAAACATTGTCCTTGTACGGATTTCTTTTCCGCCTACTTTTCGGGCATTTTCGCAGACATCACAAGTACAGAAGGGACTTGGAATCCCCTCTGCCGCACTTGTTCCGTAAAATATCATTGCCATTCTCCCCTTTTGGCTTATTTAATATTTTCCAAAAATGCCTTAAAGCCTGCGTATGTACAATAGACATCTGCCTTGCTTGTCACTTCAAGCGGCGAATGCATGGAAAGCACCGGAACACCGCAGTCGATTACATTCATGCCGAGATTTGCCATATCGACCGCAATTGTACCGCCGCCGCCAAGGTCTACCCTGCCAAGTTCTCCGGTCTGCCATACAATTTCCTTTTTATCAAACATTCTTGTCACTTCTGCAAAAAATTCACTGTTGGCATCATTGCAGCCGCCCTTGCCTCTTGCGCCGGTATACTTCATAAGACATACGCCTTTGCCTGCAAACGCGCTGTTTAATTTATCATATGCTGATGGATAGGACGGCTCAAAAGCTGCTGTCACATCGGATGAAAGCATCTTTGAATTTTCGATGCACTGATAATACTTATAAGAGTCAAAAGCACCGTCACATTTTGCAAGCAGCATTCTTAAAGCATTCTCATACATTCTTGACTGAGCGCCTGTATTGCCGCCGCTGCCGACCTCCTCCTTATCAGAGAGCATACATACACATGTCTTTTCCGGTTTTTCAACATCACAAAGTGCTCTTAAAGCCGTGTAAGCACATACGCGGTCATCCTGTCCGTAAGCGCCGATAAAGGAACGGTCAAAGCCGACATCCTTTGCCTTGTGCGCCGGCACAAGCTCAAATTCTGCGCTGATAAAATCTTTTTCGGTAATTCCGTATTTTTCATTTAAAAGAAGCAGCACTGCCGCCTTCACGCACTGTTTTTCTTCTTTATCCTCAACAGGGATGCCGCCCACAAGCACATTCATCTCCTCGGCCTGCACAACCTCAGCGCCGGTTCTCTTGAGCTGTTCCTGGCTTAAATGCACTAAAATTTCATTAATTGTGAAAATAGGGTCATCATCATCCTCGCCGATAACAACTTCAATCTTTTCACCTTTTTGGTTAAAAATGACACCGTGCAGTGCCAGAGGCAATGTTGCCCACTGATATTTTTTAATACCGCCGTAATAATGTGTTTTGAATAAGGCAAGTTCTTCATCTTCATATAACGGCATCGGTTTTAAGTCCACTCTCGGTGAATCAATATGAGCGCCTAAAATATTAAGTCCAAGACTCAAATCTTCTTTTCCGACAACTGCCGCAATCAAACCTTTACCGTGAATTTTTTTATAAACCTTATCGCCTGCCTTTACAGCCTGCTTTTTTTCAAGATTTTTATAGCCGTGAGCCTTTAAAAGCTTTACAGCTGCATCCACACACTCCCGCTCGGTTTTTCCTTCATCCAAAAATGTTTTATAGTCTTTTGCAAAATCAAAAATAGCCTTTCTTCCGTCTGTTCCTAAAACGTCCCATACACACGCTCTTTTGAGCAATAAATCTTTTGTCTTCATGACTGTTCCTCCTGTTTTTTGTATTCCGGTACATCTTACGCGAATGTGCATCCCAAAAAGGTTTTATCCTATAGAAAAGCATTTCATGCTTTATCGCACCAATATCTTTCCCATAAGACAAAACCGGTCATCTTTAATAACAGAGACCGGTTTTAACACATTATTCGGTTTTATCTGTCACATCCACACCATCTGCCAAAGCTTCTTTTGTCTCTTTGTCTTCCGAAGCTTCTGCCGTTTCGGCCTCCGCTTTGGCTTCTTCAAATGACTCTTTGACTTCTTCCTCCGGCTCGTTTGCTTCCTCTGTCGGCTCTGCCGGCGCTTTTGCTTCTTCTGTCTGTGCTGCTTCAGATTGTTCTTCGTTTACTTCGTCTTCATCCTCAAAACGCGTACCGCATCTTGGACAATAAATTGTATCCAGCGGCACACTCGCACCGCAGGCACGGCAATTCTTTTTATCACTCATTTTAGACAGCTTATCTTTAATTTCCTCCACTGCCTGTCTTGCACTGACAATACGCTCATAAGACTGAAGCGCTTCCGATGTTTCGCCCTCTGTACCGTCTGCTTCCATTTTAGCAAAATAAAGCTTTCCTAGCAAGGCAAAATCGCGTTTTATATCGCCCTCAAGTGAAGTCTTTTTCATTTTCAGCTTCTGAATTTCAACAAGCTTTGTTGACTTTTTCACGATTGTCTCGGAAACATCTGTAATACTTTTCTTTACGTCATCAAAAAATGCCATATTTTATTCCTCCTCGTTATGTTGTTAAGCTCTGAAAAACGTTGTACAAATCCAGTGTGCCAAAACCCCAAAGTGTATTTGGGTAGACAAGCTCGGCTTTTCTTTTCGCACCCCGTATCAGATATTTTTTTATCTCCGTCGTATCCATATTCAAATTATTTCTCAGGTAAATTCCCCATTCCATCAAAAGGGCTGCCGCACCGGCTGCATGGGCTGCTGCCACAGACGTGCCGCTTCGCACACCAAACCCGCCGCCGACAACAGGCGAAAAAACATTGACGCCCGGCGCCGCAATATCCGGCGTAATTCTGCCGGACGGTGTAAAGCCACGGCCGGAAGCATAATAAATACTGTCATTGTTGTGATTATACGCAGCCACATTGACGGAGGTTTCTGTATCCCCCGGCGATGTGATTGTAAAATCAGGATTTGGTTTTAAAAAATACGTTCCCTCCTGAAGAAACTGACTTATAGGCAGCCACATATTGTAGGTTCCATACACAAGATTTTCACCGTAAACACGAATCGTCCACACACCTGATGTCGGATTCTGAAATCGCATCACAATCAGTGCATCTCCCGATGAGGATTCTACCAGCTTGTACTGAACAAAAATCTCTGTAGGCTCAAGCACAAAATCTATCGTCTGCACCTGCCCGTACCTCGGAGGTATACGTTCTATACGTTCGCCAAGCGGTGTCACAATTCCGATGGAAAATATGTCCGGCGTCCGTCCCCAGAGTTCTATTGTAAAACCATTCTCCGAGCTGTCGGCACGGACTTCCACCTCCTCATAAGTTTTATCCTTCGTAAGCTGTCCGAAATAGTGTCCGTTTTCATTGCCTTCGTTGCCGCAGGCGCTGACCATACAGCATCCCCTAAGGCTTCCGGTATCATTCATATAGGAATTAAGATAGCTCAGACCATTATGGTCCCCTGAGCTAGTTCCGACACCGATGCAGATAACAAGCGGCATTCCAAGGCTTCTTGCCGTATCTGTCAAATACTTGATGCCCATCATAATATCATTTTCCTGAAATGCCGGGACATCGGCTTTCACGAGATTATAACTTCTCAAATAGCCCTTTGCCGGCTTTAGTTTAACAATACCGATTGCTGCCAAAGGTGCGGCACCTGTAAAATCATTGGCTTTATTTTCACTTCCGGCTGCAATGCCCGCAAGAACAGTCCCATGCCCTAATTCATCCTTAGACGGCACAATATCATAAGGATTATCGGAAGCCAGTGCCTCATTAATCATCTCCTGCGTATATTCAGTGCCGTAGAAAATACCTTCCGGCATCGTCCCATCCTGTATATTCTGGTCCCACAGCCGCACAATCCTCGTTGTGCCGTCAGCCTGTAAAAATACCGGATGCGTATAATCAATGCCGGTATCAACAATGCCGATTAAAATGCCGCTGCCCTTTAATGACAGATATGGCTGGCGGTGCAGCCGCGTAATTCCCGAAGCATCCATGCTTGTCGTATCCATAAGACCATAGAGCTTTGGCACGGCATTATAGGCAAAGCGCGTAACTTCATTCATCCTCGAAACCGGTGTGTGAATAACAACATATCTTGAATTAATCACCTGCAGACATTTAGCATCGTAGCGGTCGGCAACACTTACCGCATCGCCGCCGTACTCAATAATAAAATCTGCATAATCTTCTGAAAGTATCATCGGCCTGCATTCACTTTCAGTCATATAAACCCCCATATCTTTTATTTTAGTATATGACGTTTAAGAATTTTTAGCTACCGAGAGCGAACCGCGCATCTCAATCAGTGGTCCGCCCGTATGCTCAATATAATCTTTTGTAATTGTCACTCTGCCAATATTGTCATCCTTTGGAATCTCATACATAATATCCAGCATAAATTCTTCAATAATCGAACGCAACGCTCTTGCACCGGTTTTCTTTTCCATCGCCTTTGCCGCAATTGCCTCCAATGCTTCGTCAGAAAACTGTAAATCGACCTCATCAAGCGCCAAAAGCTTCTGATACTGCTTTAAGATTGCGTTCTTTGGCTCTTTTAATATCTTTACAAGCATATCCTCGCTTAATCCCTGCAGTGTAAATATCACCGGAAGACGTCCGATAAATTCGGGAATCATACCGAAGGTACGCAAATCATCAATCGTTACCTTGCTGATTAAGTCCTTATCATTATCATACTTATCCTTGAGGTCTGCAATAAAGCCAATCGAGCTGTGCTGAGTGAGACGTTCTTTAATAATATTGTCCAAATCCGGAAAGGCACCGCCGCATATAAATAAAATATTTTTCGTGCTGACAGTTGTCATCGGCACCATAGCATTCTTACTGCTGGCGCCTACCGGAACCTCGATATCACTGCCCTCTAACAGCTTTAAAAGCCCCTGCTGTACGGATTCTCCGCTGACATCACGGCTTGTCGTATTCTTTTTCTTTGCAATCTTGTCAATCTCGTCAATAAAAATAATACCGCGCTCTGCCTTCTCCACATCGTTATCTGCTGCTGCCAAAAGCTTTGAAACAACACTTTCAACATCGTCACCGATATAACCGGCTTCTGTCAGCGTCGTCGCATCGGTGATTGCCAAAGGCACATCCAAAAGCCGTGCCAGGGTCTTCACAAGATAGGTTTTACCGCAGCCTGTCGGTCCAATCATCAGCATGTTGGACTTTTCAATCTCAATATCATCCATCGTGTTTGTAGCCACACGCTTATAATGATTATAAACGGCTACAGACATAACCTTCTTGGCATATTCCTGTCCAATCACATAATCATCAAGCTGTGCCTTTATAACATGGGGTGCCGGTATTTTTTTAATATCCAATGCCGGCTGCCCATCCTCCTTAGGCTTTTTCTTTTTAAGTTTTTGAGACTTTGGCACTGAATCAGGGCCGCCCATGACAGGCATCCCAAAACCGAACAAATCCTGAAAATTGATATTATTCAGATTCATCATATCCTGATAATTCATCCCGCTATTGTTCATCGTATCAAAGCTTTTTTGCATACAATCCGAACACACGCAAATATTGTTAATTGGCAGATGAATCATCTTGCCGGCTTTACTCTCGGGACGGCGGCATACATAGCAAATGTCCTCATATTCTTTATGGTCGTCTTTTTTATTATCTGCTGCCTTATCTTCTGTTTTTGTCAATTCGTCTTTATCTTTATAGTCGCTCATGCTTTTCCTCCTGTAATCTAATCTGATAACTTCCATTATAGGACAAAAAAATCATTTGTACAACTTAAAGAATTATAAAATCACCTCCGATTGACGGCACAAAGCACTGTCTGTGTTTTACGCCGTATACAATATTATTTTCTTTAGTATACTATATATCATATAATATATGATAATTCATACTATGTCAAGTAAAATCTTAGCCGCTATCCGACACCGTCTTTTAGAAATTTAAAAATGGGCTGCATCTTTTACAGACACAGCCCACAATATTTATCATCTATTTAATTTAGTCTTCTGCCGGCATCTCTGCCTTAGAGCCGAGCACTGTAACAACCTCCTGTGGATTACTGTAGCTTCCTGAATCTTTAGGCACACACACCTTCATCTTAACCGTATCACCGGGGTTGCACTTTTGAAGTTCTTCCTGAAGTTCCTCCATTGTTGTAATGTCTTTGCCGTTAAAGCTTGTAATAATGCAGCCTGCACTAAGTCCTGCTCTTGCCGCTGCGGAATTTTCATAAACGGTACTAATCAATACACCTTGAGGATAACCGTATTTCTTCGCTGTTTCCGCATCAATTGTACCGCCTCTGATACCGAGTGCCGCTGTATTTTCATCGGTCTTTGTCACAATATCGCCGCTTAAAATACCTTTGGCCGTCTCAATTGCTTCATTAATCGGAATTGCCCAGCCAATACCCTCGACATCCGTATCCGCATATTTTGCCGTATTCACACCGATGACCTCACCTTTTGTATTTAAAAGTGCGCCGCCGCTGTTGCCCGGATTAATGGCTGCAGAGGTCTGAATCACTGTTGTCGTTTCATCTGTAAGCTGAATCTGTCTGTTAAGTGCACTGACTGTACCTGTAACAACAGACTGTCCGTAACCTAAAGCATTACCGATGGCAATAGCGCCTTCACCCATCTCAAGTGTATCTGAATCGCCGATAACTGCCGCTTTGATATTGCCCTTTGTCTCCTCCGTAAGTGTACTTAACGGCACCGACAAAACCGCGATATCCGGATTTACTGTAAAGCCCTCAATGGCTGCATCTGCCGTCGAGCCATCATTAAAAGTCACTTGAACCGCTGTTGAATCTTCAATCACATGATTATTCGTAAGCACATAGATATTCTTCTCATCCTGGCTGAAAATAATACCCGAGCCTGCACCTTCACCTTCCTGTGTATAGCGTCTTCCGAAGAAATCCTGTCCTGTCACCGCAATCTTTGTATTAACAGCAACAATTGACGGAAGCACCTGCTCTGCAATGTCCGATACGTCCTGTCCCTCAATTGTTTCAACATTTTTTGAAGAAGTCTTTACAATGTTAATCTGATTTTCATTGGCATTATCATCGCCCCGTACAACACTGCCGATAGCTCTTATGCCTTCAATTGTACCTCCGGCAATCAGACCGAACACAAGCGCTGCCGCAACAAGCTTTGCCCATTTCTTTCCTGTACCGTTACTTTTCTTTTTCGGCTTTTTCGCTTTCGGAGGATTTTGATAGCCGTTAAAATTCTGCTGATAGCCGCCGTTTGGATTACCCTGTCCTCCATAATTCATCTGTGGTCCATAGCCTCTTTGAGGACCATAACCGTTTTGTCCGTTCACGCCCTGACTATAATTGTTCTGATAAGTCGAACGGTCATTTGGTCCGTAATTTGTCCGGTAAGATGACTGAGCGCCCTGACTGTAATTGTTCTGGTACGATGACTGATTATTCTTGCCGTAAGTGCTCTGATACGATGACTGATTATTCTGCCCATAGACTGTATGATAATCCTGACGGAAATTGTTTTGTGTACTCTCATTGGTATGTCCCTCGTTGTGCTTATTTAACTCATTTTGATTAAAACGATAGACGGATGAAGCACCTTCTTCCGGATTCTGCTCAGACTTATCCTCAGACTTATCCTCATTCAATTCCTGCTGCACCTTCGCTTCTTCATATTCATTTTGCTTTTGTTCTTTTTCAAATTCTTCACTCATTAGGATTTGCCCCTTTCTATCTTAAACAAAACTTTTGTTTGTCTTATTGATTTTACAAGACATATATTAACAAGCATTTGTGTCCTTACTGTGAATCCAATGTGAATCCGTTGTGAAAAGCTATCTATTTTTTCTGCTTGAAAATAATAAGTTTACTGAAAATATAGTTAAATATAACAACAAAAACATTGCAGAAAAGCTTTGCTGCCAGCGATGGCAAATGGAATATATCAACACAGACAAACATAATCAGCATATCTCCCAAGCCCGACATCACCCGAGCACCGATAAAAAGAAACATCTCCCGAAAAATTGCCGCTGCGCCGCTGCATTTGCTTTTAAAAACCCATTTTCGGTTGGTCACATAAGCAAAGAGTACCGAGGCCAGCCATGCCGCTGCATTTGCTGCAAGATAATGGACATGTAAAACATCATTGACGATAAAAAAAACAACGATATTCACCAATGTTGTCAAGCCACCGAAAAAAACATAGGCAATAATTTCTTCGTATTTTTTATAAAGTTTTTTACATTTATCAAGCATTATCCTTCTCCTTTGAAATATTCGTCTCCTGCACAAGGAAATGCGGTCGGCCCTTGACCTCATAGTAAATCCTGCCGATATATTCTCCGAGCACCCCGACAGAAATCAACTGAACACCGCCGATAATCATAATTGCACTTATAATTGTAAAATATCCGGGCACATCAATACCATGAACAATAATTTGTATAAATGTCGCCAAAACATAAATAAGACTTACTAAAACAAGGAAAAACCCTATCACACAGCATATACGCAGCGGCTTATTATTAAAAGATATCAAACCGTCAATACCATAGGATAAAAGTCTTTTAAATGACCATTTTGTTTCTCCTCCGGCTCTCTGTCTGTTTTCATACGAAATGATTTTTTGCTTAAAACCAATCCATGAAAACATTCCCTTAGAAAAACGATTATATTCCTTCATTGAAAGCAGGGCATCCACCGCTTTTCTGTCTAAAAGTCTGAAATCACCGATGCCGTCAACAATTTCGACATCAACAATATGATTAATTAATTTATAATAGAGGCGGGCAGCCAATGTTTTTTTCTTATCGTCTCCGGCTCTGTTGCGTTTTGCAATGACTTGGTCATAGCCCTCCTGCCATCCGTCGAGCATTTGCGGAATCAATTCCGGGGGATGCTGCAAGTCTGCATCCATGATAATCACACAATCACCGGAGGCATAGCTTAATCCTGCAAGCATCCCCGCCTCTTTTCCGAAGTTTCTGCTAAAAGAGACATATTTGATATGCTTGTCTGTTAAGGCTGCTGCTTTAAGTTTATCAAGCGTCGCATCGCGGCTTCCGTCATCCACAAACACAAGTTCATAGCTCAGCTGCCGCGCTCTCTCAATGTCTGTCATGACCTCTGACAGCTTTGATATTGTTTTTTCTATAACATCGGCCTCATTGAAGCAAGGCACGATTACTGATATAAGCATTTCTTATTTCCTTTCCACTCTACAATCTGGCAGTCATACCCTGACACAAGATTTCTGAAGAAATTCCCATGTCATTATGTCATAAAAAGGGGGCACCAACCGGCGCCAGACAGCCACCCCCGTTGATACCCCCATCACTTACATTGTATCCCATGAACGTTCTGGGATTTCATAAAAATATAACTCTGTTTCTCTGCCTTGATTACTGATTGTCTTCGCCTGTACGAAGCCTGCTTTTTTTGCCAAAGCTTTTGACGCCTTATTTAAAGCATCTATCCTTGCGGCTACCCTGACTTCTGCCGTTTCCTCCCAGGCATAGTTCAACACCGCACGCACACTTTCAAGTCCATATCCTTTATGCTGCCATGGACGTCCAATCATATAACCAATCTCCAGCTCTCCCTGCCCGTCAATTTCTTCTACAGAAAGACCGCAGCGTCCGACAAGACTGCCGCTTTCCTTTTCAACAACAGCCCAAAGTCCGAACCCGTAAAAACCATAAACATATTTGATATAGGCTTTCAGCTTTTGCCTTTCTTCCTCTCTGTTTTTTGAAAGAGGCTCGATATAATCACAATTGTCTTCGTAAATACTATAGAGCGCATCAATATCTTCCGGTACAAACTCCCGGATAATCAGATGCTTTGTGCTTGCAATCACCATCTTATCTGAAGAAAAGTCTGTTCAGAGCGCTGAAAATAGCTCTGATTGACGAACGTGTAATATTTGAGCTGACACCGACACCGAAGGCTGTCTCACCTGTCTCTGCATTCATCAGCTGAATATATGTCGCCGCCTGTGAATCTGAACCCATTGTCAGGGCATGCTCTGAATAAAGTGTCAGTTTTGTATGATATTTTGTCTTTAAATTAAGACCATGCTTTACGGCATCAATAGGACCGTTTCCAAAGCCTTCGATTGTCTTTGTAATGCCATTTTCCGTATAGGTGAGAATCACCTTTGTGTCAAATGTATCATGAAGCTCACTGATATCTTCAATTTTAATTTTTCTGAAATGCAGCGGCTCTTTCGCTTCAATGTACAGCTCTTTAAACCGTTTGTATATCTGGTCCGGAGTTACCTCTCCCTGATGCTCTGAAATATCCTGAATCGCATCGGCAAACTCTTTGTGCATCTCCTTAGGCAGCTGGAAACCGAAATACTGATCCATAATAAAGGCTACGCCGCCTTTGCCTGACTGACTGTTAATACGCACAATCGGCTCGTAGTCGCGCCCGATGTCTGACGGGTCGATTGGCAGATAAGGCACTTCCCATCTTTCCGGATGGCGCTCACGCATAGCCTTAATGCCCTTATTAATCGCATCCTGATGTGAACCTGAAAATGCCGTAAAGACAAGTTTTCCGGCATACGGATGTCTCGGATGAATCGGCAGCTTACAACAGCGCTCATAAACTTCAATAATTTCACTGATATTTTCTATGTTGAGCTCAGGATTTACGCCTTGAGAAAACATATTATAGGCAATTGTCAAAATGTCAACATTACCTGTGCGCTCACCATTGCCGAAAAGCGTACCTTCGACACGGTCCGCACCGGCTAAAAGTGCAAGCTCTGTTGCCGCCACACCTGTTCCCCGGTCATTATGCGGATGTACACTGAGAATAATCTTATCTCTTTCTTTAAAGTGAGCACTCATCCATTCAATCTGGTCCGCATAAACATTTGGTGTATTCATCTCAACTGTGGCCGGAAGATTAATGATAATTGGCATCTCTTTTGTCGGCTGCCACACATCAATCACAGCTTCGCAGACTTCAAGGGCATAGTCCACCTCTGTCCCCGTAAAACTCTCCGGTGAATACTGAAGCCATAAATTTCCCTTAAAATCCTTGGCATAATCCTTAACCATCTTCGTGCCTTCAACGGCAATTTTCTTTATCTCATCTTTGTCCATATTAAAAACAACATCTCTTTGAAGTACCGATGTTGAATTGTAAATATGAAGAATAACATTCTTTATACCCTCGATAGACTCAAAGGTTCTTTTAATCAAATGAGGACGCGCCTGCGTCAGTACCTGAACTTTTACATCATCAGGAATCAGCTGCCGCTCAACAAGCGTTCTTAAAAAATCATATTCAATCTGTGATGCTGACGGAAAACCTATTTCAATTTCCTTAAATCCCAAATGGACAAGCATATTAAAAAACTCTATCTTCTCCTCAACAACCATCGGGTCAATCAGTGCCTGATTACCATCGCGCAAATCAACGCTGCACCAAATTGGTGCTTTTTCAATCTCTTTATTTGTCCATGTTCTTTCCGGAAAATCTAACACCGGATTCTTTTGATATCTCTGATAATTTAACATAAGCACTACTCCTCTTTTAAACCATTTTGGATTTTTGTCATCAGAGTTTTAAGCGCTGCCGCCTCATCACTGCCATTACATATCAGTTCTATTTCATCGCCGCACTGCACTCCGGCGCCAAGAACACTTAATACACTTTTGGCATTAGCGATACCGCCCTCTGTTCTGAAAGAAATCATTGACTTAAATCTCATTGCCTCCCGGCATAGCACACTCGCCGGACGCAAATGAAGCCCCGATGGGTTAGAGACAACGACTCTGCCCTTTACCATAAAACTCTACCTCCCCTTTTGCATCTTATATCAAAAACTTTGCTTATGCATCTTTTGTCACAAGAATGTTGACAGCAAGCTGTGGTTTTATAAAAGTTACTGCTTTATCGCTTTTCAGATAAATAAATACTGTATGCTCGCCTTCCTCAAGCCCTGCCACATTAATTGACGACTTTATATCTGCCGCACCAAAGTTTTCAAGCACCGACGGAACAGCCATAACATCCACACCTATACTTTTGATGTCCGATGCTAAATCATATGTATAACCAGTCTGTACATTCTCCAGACTGATACTGTCAAAATTGACATCAACTGATTTGCCTTCTTTTTTCTCGATACTTACTGTCACTGCAAGGCCGTTCTCCCTGTCATTGCTTCTGACAAGCTGCAGGCTCTCACCGAGCTGTTTAAGCACATCATCATACAGCAGGTTCTTTTCAATACTTCCGCTCTGTCCTGTAATATCAAGCGTCATCGGTATCTCTGTCAGCTTATCCAAAACTTCCTTAGGTCCGGCTACAAGAACCGTCTCCGGAACAGCCGTGACCCCTGTAACCTCGTAGCCATAAGCCGGCATACCCGTTGTCGTAAAGCTTACTTTCACATCCTTTGTCGGCTGCACTGTCACGTCAACCGTAACATCAAATAATTCCTTGCCGTTAAAGGTAAGCTTGCTTGTATCAATCTCGGCGCCGTCCTCGCCATATACCTTTGGTGTGACTTTTCTCGTGAAGCTCTCCGAAGCCCCCGAAACATCAATGTCCAAAACAACTTCTTTAATCTTGCTTACTGACGTCGAGGAACCTCTGATGGTCACTGTATTCGGAGAAATCTGATAGCCTGTGGCATAATAGCCTTCTGCCTCCTCGCCCCGCTTTGACGGAACAAGAGAAAATGATTCTTCATCAAGCTTTTCCCGCTTTATGGTATATGTGTTTGTATTGGATATAATTTCAACATGTCCGTCTGTCCTTATGGATTCATTTGTCTGCTCGACATCCACAAAAACAGCGTCCGTGATGGACAGCTTACTTAAATCTGCCGTAGCAATAAAGTCATCTGCACTGATATTATAAAGTACCGATGAACGGCCGCTGATGACAATTGTTGCTTTCTGCCCTGAAACAGGCTCATAAGTATAGTTTTCATCTGTTACGGCATTGGTGTTTGTCTCCTGAACGGCCAGTGTCAGCTTCTTTGTCGTCACTGCATCGTCCACATTCACTATAATCAGCCATATGATGGTCGCCGCCAGAATTGACAAAAGCTTCATGCCGAGATTATTTGTTATCTTTTTTTTCATACTTAACAATCTCCTTCAGCTTGCTGAAACGTCCTGTAGCTGCCCCGGCTTGCTTAGGCTTCTTCATAAGCAGCTTTTTCATGGACTCTATATCAAGATTTCTAAATAACTTGCCATTCTGCGCCAACGATACCGCACCGGTTTCTTCGGAAACAACAATCGTCATACTATCGGAAACTTCACTGATACCCACCGCTGCTCTGTGCCGTGTGCCAAGTTCCTTACTTAATTCCATGTTATCCGAAAGCGGCAAATAGCATGTCGCAGCGACAATACGATTTCCGCGTATAAATACTGCACCATCATGAAGCGGTGTGTTATGCTCAAAAATATTAATAAGAAGCTGGCTGGAAACAACAGAATCCAGAGGAATGCCCGTGCGCTCATATTCACTGAGCAACACTTCCCTTTCAAGGACAATCAAAGCGCCCGTCTTGACTTTTCCCATCTCATATGCCGCTTTGACAACCTCGTTGATACATTTGTCACTGTTTACCTGACCTTTAGGCTCAGATTCACCGGTTGAAAAGAGCGACGATACAAATCGCTTACGCCCCAATTCCTCCAAAGCCTTACGAAGCTCAGGCTGGAAAATAACAATTACGGCGATTGCAATCACGTTAAATGTCTTACCGAAAATCCATAAAATCGTTGTCAGATGAAGTAATTCCGCCAAAAGCGCAAAAACAAGGACAACAACAATGCCTTTAAACAATGTCCATGCCCTTGTATTTTTAATCCACACTAAAATATGGTAAATAATAAATGCAATAATCGCAATCTCAAGATAAGCACTCGGATGGCGAAACGCTGAGAATGTTCCCATCGAAATAAAATTTTGTATACTATCAATAATAGAACTCAAGCTTTCACCCTCTTTCTTAAACTGCCTGACCTCGATCCGCGTAAAGCTACAAGCAAATTATTTTAAAACTTGCTTTCGTCATCATCAAAATCACTAAAATTAAAATCATCAAAGTCATCCTGCGGTGTCATCCCTGAAGGCGCTTCTTTTTGATTCATAGCCTCAGATATATCCGATAACCACTGTGAATCCTCCGCACTGTTTTCGTAATTGTCATTTTCTTTGTTTCTTAGCTTTTTAGATGTCTTTGCCGGTTTTTCCTTAACTGTTTTGGCTGGCTTAGGCGCTTTATCCGCCTTATTCTTCCTGACCGATTTTTCAGAGTCACCGTAAGCAGCAACACCAAGCTTTGGTATCGCTTTCACATAATAATAGTAATCATCATCTTCAAACTCTAAAAATTCTTTATGCTTATAATCCACAGTACAATCCAAAAACCGAACAAGCGCTGCAACAAGTGCCCCGACAATCGTTCCAATCACAACACCGCCCATCCCGGTCTCAACACCAAGCTTAGAACCGCCAAGTGCAAGCAGCACGATGTTTAAGAGCGCACCTGCGCCGATGGCTGCATACCATGAATAATCAAAAGGCAGCTTCCTTACTACATAAATTAAAACAATCACTGCTGAAAATGTAATCATATAAAGCAGCATCTCTTTGTTGCCCATTAGATTGTCTACAACAGACTGAATCGAAGCAACGATTTTGTCGATTTCGGTGCTCGAGCCAAGCACAGTGGCCGCCTCATTAATGCATCCAAGAAACTTTACGGTAAAAATACCAATACATACAGGCACAAGAGTGACTGGTGAAGCAACAATCCCCAAAACCATCGGCACTGCAAACTCAAGATTAAACGGTGCCAGGGCAACGACAGCCAACATATAGATGCCATGCGCCGGTGCAAATTTTAAATAGCAAATACATGATTAAAAATACAACAAGTGCCAAAGCCGCAAAGATAACTGACAGCTTAAACAAATGCAGTAAAATAATCGCCATAAGGACAAACACTGTCATCGGTACCGGAATAAATGCACATACAACTGCAATAAACAGTCGGATGGACATAAGATTTAGCACCTCGTAATAGCCAAGTCCTCCTGAAATACTGTTCAGTGTCAGAAGCGCAAAAACAAACTTCGCGATAACTTTAAAATATGCTTCAAATTCTCGATATATTTTCATTAATTTCCCTTTATATTCCAATATCTCGTTCAATCTTTTTTCCTCCTGACACTCTCATCATTTTTAGAAAACCGAACATCATCATCCAAAAAGTTTTCCTCTTTCTGCGCACTGTTTTCTGAAATCTCCTCGATAATCTCAAGTTCCTGATTGTAAACTCTCACACGACGCTTCGCCAACGTATATTTTGTCTGATATACGATAATGCTGACAGCCGCATAAATTCCCATAAAAAAGAGGTAAGCAACAAGAAACTCCCGACCGACCTTCATCATATCGAGCTTCATCATATTCGCCATAAAATAATCCATATTGTAAGCAACATAAAGGCCGACTATAAACAGGAAAGCAACAGTTGCACCAATCAAAGTCTTTAGTAAATTAAAGCGCACATAGTCACTGTCACCGTAGGCAGTCACCTTTAAATCCTCTTTGCCCTTTCCCTTTTCATAAATCGCAGCCCTTGTCATGATTCTTATTTTTTCTTCATTTAACATAAAAAACCTCTCAAAGACCAAAATATTCCATTAGTAGCGTATATCTTTTTGTATTATAACACAATTATTTATGAATTTCAAAATATTTTTATTTAAGATAATCTCACAAAAAGTTTAAGTTCACCCACTAATTTTTGCCCATTTTCCGCTGAAAAAGCGAATTGTAAATAAAACAGTCCTGATTGTCCAGTCAGAAAACATGCCAATCCACACAGCCATCGGTCCGAAGTTAAATTTTCTTATGAGCACAATACAAAGAAATACACGGCACAGCCACATCGTCAGAGCTGAAACTATCATAGAAAACTTCACATCTCCGGCGCCGCGCATACCGTAGGCCGGAATAAAGGCCAGAGTCCATACAATCGGCTTAATTAGCGTAATCCAACCCATCATAAACAGACATAGGGAAGCACTTGTTTTTTCCATACCCCCAAGCACCGTTACCGGCTTTACCACGACAAAAACAAGAAGGCAGCTTACAATAACAACAATTTCTGCAATCAAAGTCACTTTCTTAATATAATATTTTGCTTCGTCTTTTCTTCCGGCTCCCATACACTGACCGACAATCGTCATCAAGCCGATGCCGATACCCATAGCCGCTATGCCATTTAAACCTTCAAGAATATTCGTCATTGCCTGCGCGGCAATTGCTGCTGTCCCCAATGTTGACACCGTAGACTGAATCGCAAGCTTTCCAAACTGAAACATGCCGTTTTCTATGCCCGACGGTACTCCGATTTTCAATATTTTTTTAAGCATTCGTTTATCAGGACGTATTTTTAAATAATTTCTAAAGACAATCTCATTCGAAGGTTTACGCAAAAGAACAAGAATAACAACTGCACAATAGATTCTTGAAAATAACGTCGCAATGGCCGCCCCCGCAATTCCCATATTAAATCCCCATATAAGCATTGCGTTACCGCCTACATTTAAAATGTTTGAGGTTACTGAAATTATCATTGGTGTCCTTGTATTTCCCTGCGCTCTGAAAACAGAGGCGCCCGCATCATAAATCCCTATAAACGGAAATGACAATGCCGTATAAAAGAAATAGGTTTTTGCCGCACGCATAACATCTTCTTCGACCTGACCAAAAATCAACTTTAAAAGTCCCTCGTTAAATATGAGACAGACAGCCATTAAAATTGTGGAAAGAAGTGTCACAATAAACATCACCTGACCTGCCGAGTGATTTGCATCTTTTTTATTCTTTCCGCCGATATAATGGGCACAAATAATCGCGCCGCCTGCTGAAAGTGCCGCGAAAGCCTGTATCACTAAAATATTCAGAGAATCCACAAGAGATGCTGCTGAAATTGCTGCCGAGCCCACATTACTTACCATCATCGTGTCTGCTGTTCCCATCATTGAAGCTAAAACCTGCTCAACAGCTACAGGAATTAAAATTTTTCGCAAGTCCGAATTACTGAACATATGCCCGGTACAAACATTTGCATTTTTAGTTTTAATCTTTTCTTCTCTCATCATTAATGCACCGCTTTTTTCAAAATTTCATACCATTTGTCAAAGAAAAAAGTCCCTATATAAATTATATAAGGACTTGAAAACGTGCGTGAGAAGATTCGAACTCCCGACCTTCTGATCCGTAGTCAGACGCTCTATCCAGCTGAGCTACACGCACATATTAAATTTTAAATGCCGGCGACCGGAATCGAACCGGTACGGGCGATTAGGCCCGCAGGATTTTAAGTCCTGTGCGTCTACCTGTTCCGCCACGCCGGCATTAATGGGGCCTACAGGGCTCGAACCTGTGACCCTCTGCTTGTAAGGCAGATGCTCTCC
>CABUBX010000010.1 GCA_902489925.1 uncultured Lachnospiraceae bacterium
GAACCCACAGCTAGCGCTTAGGAGGCGCTTGTTTTATCCGTTAAACTAAGAGGACCCAGACATTTCTCGTCTGCATGCTTATGATTTTACTATGAAGAAAAGAAAAAGTCAATCAGTTTACGTCAGCTGCCCACAAATAATATACAGCCGAGACATAAACGTATAAAACGAATCCCATGCATACCATAGCCGAACCCGAAAATCTATGCTATACTTTCACTATACAAACTTTCAACAGATAGGCAAATATTTACTTGATACATTAGCTGCAAACAGAGCCTATTGTGTTGGCATGGCGGCCAATATGATTGGTATTAAAAAGCGGGTAATTATTATAAATATGGGATTAATTGATATCGTTATGTTTAATCCCACACTGATTAAGAAATCACAGCCATACGAAGCCGAAGAAGGCTGCCTGTCTCTTACAGGCGTGCGTAAAACGATACGCTATCAAAACATAGAAGTTGAATATTTGGACATGAATTGGAAGAAACAGCGCCGCCGGCTTACCGGATGGACTGCCCAAATCTGCCAGCATGAATTAGACCATTTGGATGGTATTTTAATTTAGAATTGAAAGGGGGCTTTTTTGATATGCCCCCAACCTTCTATGATTTCTCTCTAATTCCGATTTTTTCTCTATCCCGGTATTGTCCCACAGTATTTAATACAGCAATACTTATAATAAACGGAACAAAGTATGTCGCAAGACGGTACAATAATAAAAATAGATGCTATTGATACACCATTGACAAAGTCCTCGAAAACGATAAAAAATGCCAATTCAGCCGCACCCATTCCGGATACACTCGGCAATGCATTTGCAATAAGACTTCTCTTTAATGACCCTGCCTTTTTTTCATTCAGCAATTAAAGAAACGCATCCATAATTTTTATCTTTGTATATTTCGACATTTCTTTCCTCCATAAATCATACTACCGCAATTATAACATAAATTACTGACTTTTTATTACATTTCATAAAGTTAATAGAATTTTTAGAATAAATTTCTTGACCTCCCCCCTATATCCGGTCGTATCATAGTAGTATATACTACACTGAGAGGGGAATAAAAGTGCTGCATTTAATTTTATTTATAATCTATATTTCTTTAATTCTTATGGTCATTTTTGTCGAAAGAAAACGTCCGACAGAAGCACTTTTATGGGTGGTTATTATGATTTTCCTCCCATATTTAGGAACAATTTTATATCTCATTTTTGGAAGCACTGCCGCTATCAAGCTGACTGCTGCCTGCCGCAAAAAAAAGCTAAAAAAGCAGCCCTATAAAATCAATTTATCATCACCGGTTCCGATTGACGAAGGTCTTTTATCCGAATCCGATTTGCAGGTTGTCCGTTTTAATACAGTTTATAATACAAGCGCGCTGACATGCTGCAATAAGGCTGATTTTTTTACAAACGGGAAAAGTCATTACTCACAGCTGTTCTATGATATTGAACATGCAAAGAAATGCATTTTCATCGAATTTTACACAATCCATCACGATATGGTCGGCAAACACCTTGTCGAGCTGCTTACAAAAAAAGCCAAGGAAGGGTTGGAGATATGGGTAATGTGTGACTTTATTGCAAATCTGTCCACACCAAAAAAGATGTTTAAACCGCTCGTTGATGCCGGAGGAAAAGTTGTCCGTGTAAAGCCTTATTTTACACATTACCGAAGCCACAGAAAAATTGTTTCTATTGACCAGCAAATTTCTTATATCGGCGGCATGAATATCGGAAAACAGTATGCCAACATGGATAAAATCAAAAATCCATGGCGAGATACTCAGATTCGGCTTGAAGGCGCATGTACCGCCGTTTTAAACAAGTATTTTTTTAAAGACTGGCTGTGCTCTATTAAGCACCATGACTGGCAGTACGCCATCGACTATATGAATCAGATGGAAAATGAACAATACACACCGACTGCCTCCCTTTGCCAATTTATTGCAGGCGGTGTCGATACGGATAAAGAAGCCGTAAAAATGTGCTATTTAAGTATGATTCGAAGTGCTAAAAAGCGGATTCGTATACAGTCACCTTATTTTATACCTGATGCCTCCATCCTTGATGCCCTTAAAACAGCAGCCGCTTCCGGCATAGAAATTGAGCTTATGATTCCGGGCATCAAAGCAAGCTTCTTCCTTGACCCGATCACCAATTATTACAGCGGCCAACTTCTTGAATACGGCACTAAAGTTTACAAATACAAGGGTTACATTCACGCAAAGACAATGGTTGTTGATGATGAATTATGCTGTATCGGCTCTGTAAACATGGACATGCGGAGTTTGATGGTTGATGATGAGGTATGCGGTATCTTTTATGAAAATCAGCTTGTTCAAAGATATAACAACGTTTATAACAGCGATATTTCAAACTGTACACCTTACACATGGGAACACTTTAAGCATCGCAGCCAAAAAGAACGTTTTATGGAAAGTGTATTTCTTCCGTTTGCGCCTCTGATGTAAAAGCCCTTCACAGATTTACCGTCAGTTAATTTTTTTACTTTTTATTTAACATTCGCTCAATTGCCGTTAATTTGACACCCTGATATAATGTTCTTACGATAAGCACATAAAACCGGTTTTAATGCTTCCAACATTTTTAAGGAGGTCATTTTATGAAAATAAACGAAATTATAAAATCCCGCCGTCAGGCAGCAGGGCTTACTCAGGAACAGGTTGCAAATTATTTAGGCGTATCAACACCCGCAGTCAACAAGTGGGAAAAAGGGACTTCTTACCCCGACATTACACTGCTGCCCGCGCTGGCAAGACTTCTCGGAACAGATTTAAACACACTGCTTTCCTTTAAAGACGAGCTTTCTCAAAAGGAAATTGCTTTATTTGTAAATCAATTATCCGAAACAGCCGACAGCGAGGGCTTTGAAGCAGCGTACACATTAGCAATCGATAAAGTCAAAGAATTTCCGACCTGCTATCCGCTGCTTTTAAATACGGCGCTTATTCTTGACGGTCTTTTAATGCTGTATAATCAAAAAGACACCGAAAACTATGCCGGTGTCATTGAAAAACTCTATGAGCGTGTACTGTCCAGTGAGGATACCAATACCAAAAACAGTGCGCTGTCCCTTTTAATTTCAAAATATATGAACCGTAAGGAATACGATAAGGCTGAGGAATTACTTTCCATGCTTCCCGATGAAAATGCAGTTGATAAGCTGCAGCTTAAAGCCAATCTCCACATTGCCAAAGGCGAGCTTAACGATGCCGCTTCTCTAAGCGAGCAAAAGCTCTTATCCGCCACAACAGAAATCCATGCTGTTTTAATGACACTCATGGAAATTTCCATCAAAGAAAACCGAATCGAAGATGCCGAATATATTGCCGACATTTCTGAAAAATTCGGAAAGCTTTTTGATTTATGGGAATACAATGCCTATGTCGGAAAATTCCAGCTTTATTCTGCGCTCAAAGAAAAAGACGGTTATATCAGACAATTAAAGCTCTTGCTTGATTCAGTCACAAATCCGTGGGATTTAAACAGCTCACCGCTTTACCGTCATATTCCGCCAAAGCCTATCGAAAAAGCCTTCGTCCCTAAATTTAAAAAGACGCTTATTCAGTCTCTTAAAACAGATGAAGATAGCGCGTTTTTAAGAGACTGCCCGGAATTTCAGGCATTACTTAAAGCGTACGGGGATTCCAAAGACTGATAGTCACACTGCCTAAAAAATCCATGCTTTTATACCGGCAAAGCTCATCCGTAAGTATGAATGGCACCGGTATAGGCACTGTCAAATAACCATTCCTTTGACATGCTGCTGCTTGTAAACCGTACTTTTTTATCGCCCGAATCGCCCTGACCCATTGTTAAAATATATTTGCCGTCCTCATAGCTTAACGCTTCGACAGCCGTCAGATAGCTTACCGAGGACGGCACACTTGTCCACGGAAGTTCTAATTTTTTGAAGGTTTTTCCACAATCCTCAGTAAAATAAGTCACAAGATACCCGTCTGTCGGTGAAACGCGCTGCATCGTTAATACACCGTGTTTTTCATCCGCAAATGCTACCGCACCAAGCATCTCACCATCTACCGTCGGCAAAGGGTATTCTGTCCATGTCTTTCCGCCGTCATGTGTCCAATAAAGATAGAGTGCCTCGCCTGTCCCCATAGACCAGTCTGTGCCTATCGCCGCATAACCATGTTTATCATCTAAAAAGCGTACACAGCGCCGCGTCACTGTCCGCGGCATTGTCCTGTCAAATCTGTAATCCGTCCACGTCTTTCCATTATCCGTTGTCAGCCGAAGCGTTGGTATTTTCCCATAGAAAAAAGCTGTCAAGCCGCTGCCATCCGAATAATAGCTGCCCTCTGCAAGAAAATTTCCTTTTCTGTAAGTTTCCAATGTCTCTGAAAGCTGTGTTGGTGTCAAATTTGAGTCTATCCACGTTTCTCCGTAGTCTCCTGTAAAACTGAGCGTATCACCATCAATATAATAATCAGATTTTAACGCTGTCGGCATAGAGAGCTGCTGCTTTGGAAGCTCACTTCTTTCCATCACAATCGGTGCTCTTTCATCCATGCCTATCGGACAAAGTGTTATTGTCCCGCCTTCATTGATGATATCCGTCACAGTATCAATGGTACAGTCCTCATTCAAGACAACTGTCCATTTAGGATTTTTCCGCGGGAATACAAGAGCCAGTGTGCCATATTGCAGACAGTCATCATAAGTGTATACTTCATCTCCCGATGGTGTATGCACGTAAATACCGGCCGATTCGCCATCTTTAAACTCTACCGTATAATCCGAAAACTGTCCTTCAGACGTCCAGCGTCCAAATGCCGCATTCCAAACATAATAATAGCTGATGCCATCCCCCCTATCCCCATAGGTCATGACATACTGATGAAGCCCATCATCGTCTGCCGACTTATAGGTTACTGCGCATGCATCATCTGCAAGCCATTGAAGCTTTGGTTCTTTGCTCATCGTAAACGGCAATGTATCTGCTGCTTTGACAAACAAAAGCTTTTGCTGCCTGAAAACGGTTGTCCGTCCGCTTTCTTCTCTTTTTAAAACTAAAAGTTCATCTAACCCCGGTGACAGACTGACAATACTTTTCACACCGTCATTGAAAATCACCGCCGCCGCGCCATTGGCAAAGAAAATGCTCAAAAATGCAATAATAATCGCTTTTTTCATAAACAGTCTTCTTGTTTTCTTTAAATAAATACCGCCGGCAAAAATAAAAATAAGTATCATTCCGTTAATAATATAGAAAAGCTCACTCCAAATATATTCCATTTCAAAGTACTTTTTGCATACAATATACAAACACTGAATCACAATCAAGCATACTGCTGCCCCGATTAAAATGCCGCCAATGACACCCCTCAGCGTTGGTTTGCATCTTTTTTTCTTCTCCGGAATTTTTTCTTCAAAGCTTGTATACTCTCCGTTTAAAAGCTCATCTGCTGAAATCTCCAGTATGCGGCTTAATTCTGTCACCATACTGATATCCGGCATTCCCTGACCCGTTTCCCATTTTGACACAGCTTTATTTGTGACTCCAAGCTGCTCAGCCAGCGCCTTTTGCGTCAGCCCTTTTGCTTTTCTTCTTTCCGCAATAATCTTTCCTGTTTTATCTGCACTCACAGTCTATCACCTCTTTCATTTGTGCATTTATCATACACCAAACAGACAGTTTACCGCAATAGACGCCTGGTGCCAATACAGTCTACGCTGCGTAGACTGCCGTTTTCAGGCTTTTTTTAAACTTGAAATCCATTTTTAAACAGGTTATAATCAAAATGTCAAAGCAAAGAAAGCTATTGTCACACTTTATTGTCTATGGAGATTTATATGATTACTTTTTTACTTATTATTATATATATTGCTTTTATCAGCCTCGGGATTCCTGATTCCCTTTTTGGCACTGCATGGCCCGAAATTTACACAGAATTTAAGTTACCAATTTCATTTGCTAATCTTATTACGATTACAACAGCAGCCGGAACAATTATTTCCAGCCTTTTAAGTTCAAAAATAATTCATCGTTTTGGCACAAATAAAGTATCGGCATTCAGCACATTTTTAACAGCTGCTGCTTTGTTTTTTATTTCCTGCACTCAAAATCCACTCTTTTTTATTCTTTTTGCTTTACCTTTAGGCATGGGCGCAGGTGCTATCGACACCGCTTTAAATAATTATGTAGCACTTTATTATTCAGCCGCACAAATGAGTTTTCTTCATTGCTTTTACGGCATAGGAGTCTCTCTGAGTCCGTATGTATTATCCCGTGTTATCAATAGTAATTTAGGTTGGCGCGGAGGCTATAAGATTGCTTTTTTAATTCAAATTTCCATTACAGTCCTACTTTTTCTGACACTTCCTCTTTGGCATAAGGCTCACCCTCAACATATGTCTGTTGCCGCCACATCAGATGACAAACTTTCTTTTCGTGAATGTTTAAAAATCAAAGGTGTTCAAGAAATGTGTCTCCTTTTTATTACATCATGCGGCATAGAATACACCTGTGGAAATTGGGGCAGTACATTTTTAGTTGAATACAAGCACATGAGCACAGACACCGCAGCACAAGCTGTCATGTTCTATTATATAGGAATGACACTTGGACGATTCTTTTCAGGTCTTTTGGCAATACACCTTCACAGCTGGAAAATTGTACATATAAGTCAAATAATTCTTTGCCTGTCTATCATCTTATTTTTACTGCCGCTTGACCCTGTTATTTCTGTAATTGGTTTATTTCTTGTTGGTCTTGGCAACGGACCTTTGTTTCCGAATTTCAACTATCTGACACCTGAAAATTTTGGAAATGAAAATTCTCAATCTATTATGGGAATACAAATGGCTGCATCATATATCGGCATTATGGTTTTACCTGCCATTTTCGGATTTTTATGTCAAATTATAGACCTTTGGCTTTTTCCTATATATCTGTTTACTATTTTTATGATTATGCTTGGTTTTACATATAAAGTCAAAAAAATCCTGAAGTCTTCATGACCTCAGGATTTCTCTTTAATAAAATTCTACTTCTGAAAAAACTGTATCTTCGCATTGACTGCCTTTATAGACAGCGTCAATCGTAATCTTAATTGAAGATGTCTCTATCGGCTTAGAAAAACGTATATCCTGAAAATCATGAATATCTTCAAGAACAAATTCTTCAGATGTTCCATCTGAAAAGCTGACTGTGATTTTTTCAGGACGCGAGTTAATTGTATATACTCTATCATTTTTCTGATATCCGGCAGCAACCCACATGCCTTCAACCGTATAGACATTGTCAAGCATAAATACAACAGATTCACCGATACCCCGTCCGCTGGCGCCCTCAACCCAGGCTGTCGATATATTGCCGTCCATAATTCTTTCCGGCGAATGAACAACATCCACTTCTTCCAATGAGGAGGATGCATAAACATCCGAAACATACAGCATACTAATAACCGGTGCAGGTTCTTTTGTCTCACTTTGAGACGCTTCACTCTCCATTGATTCACTTTGAGCCGTTTCACTTTCTGAAGATGTCATTTCCTCTGTCTCGCTCTGAACCGGATGACTCTCTATAGATTCGCTTTCCCCAGGCTCTGTTTCTTTTATTTCTTCTGTTTCATTCGTCTCAGGTTTCGTTTCAACATGCTCAGTTTTAATAGGCGGCTTTTCGTCTTGTTTTTTGCCGTTTAAAAGACTTATAGCAAAAATCGCAGCCGCCGCAATAATTACAACAGCACCAATTACGGCAATAATTATGATAACCTTCTTGTTTCCCGCCCCCTTCGAAGACGGTTGTTTTTCCGGCGGTCTCTGATTATTCACCGGCGGTCTTTGATTTCCGATATCCGCATTTTGCTTTGCTACATGACTGCTATCTGTTGTATTCCCACAATACTTGCAAAATCTCACATTATCGGGTATCTCTCTCCCACATTTCGTACATTTCATACATTTCCCCTCCACTTTTTTCAAAAAACACCTTATACAGTGACAAACTCCACATTCCCCTGAAGCCATATCTTCCCTTTGAATCGCCGTCCAACCATTGGCTCACCCAAAACATCTTCCTGATTAATACATAAATCAAACACAAGCTCATTACATTCAAGTTTTATGACATAAAGCTTTTCTTTTGTCAGTTGATTTTCCATCTGCTTAAGCCCTATAATATTTCCGAGAATATAGTATTCATCACTTGAAATGCCGTAAGGCATAAAGCAGGTTTCCACCAGTGTAAAAACATCTATTTTCTTTGCCCGTTTTGATACTGTTGTAAATAAATCAAAATCTTCCAAAGTAAGATTTTCAATGGCCTCCTCATCGCCATGCCTTGCCGCATTAATAAGGTTATTTCGGATGCGCCGCTTTGCACTGCTTTTTTTCACCATTGCCTCATTTTTATATATCGGCATAATAATTCTTCCCGAAATCGAAAGCGCTGACAATACAATCGGTTTTAATGCCCTATCGCGCTTTGCATACTGTCTGTTATCTATATAGTCAACCCTGTTTAATAAATAAAACGCAAGTGAAATATCACGGCTTATATCATCACTTACACCGATATATGATGTTCTGTCAGGAAGCTTTTCCACTGATATTTCCTCAATCACAGAAACTTCCTCTCCCCTTATATACGGAAAATAGTATTCCTTCAAAAAAATACCATCTTTATCATATTCTCCGCAAACAGTAATTCCAATACGCTCAGCAAATTCCCGCGACCGCTCGGCAATCACAGCATCATCCCCATCTGTGATATATTCACACTTAGGCTCATCTATGACTGACTTTAATACATTATTTAATTCATATTTATCCATTCTGCTAAATCCGATAGCTCTCATATAATCCTGCACAGACTTACCTCTCAATCATTCTTTTGCTTATATTATTCTAAAGACATTTATTATAAACCGGTGATTTATAAACAATTTTATAAAAATATATCACAATAATCCACAATTTTTTCAGGCGCTTCCACATGAATAAGCTTTTTGCACCCTTTGACAGTCACGGCTTCAATGGCCGGATTCAACACTGTGTAATCCTCAATGATTTGTGACATATCCTTATCATCTTCTCCGCCAATAATAAACATACTGTAATCACTGACCTTTATCGCCCGCTCAATGCTTACCTCTGTAAAATGACTTAATATACTGGCATACAAATATTTTGAAGAAGTTCCGCCCAAATGCGCAGCTTCACGGTAAGCTTCCACATCAACCTTTCGAATCTTTTCCGGATTACAAATATATTTATCTTCAAAATGTTTTTCAGTCATTTTTTTTGAAAAGCACAGGTTATACACAAGTGTCCCAACTATCGGCATACAAATCGCGTATTTGAGCAGCTTATCTTTAAAAGACGGTGTCTTGGCTGCTTCCCGAACAGACGCCGGACTTATAAAAAGAAGTCTGTTGTACAAATGAGCTTCCATATGACAAGCCATAATTGCCAATGATGAAGCACGACCGCTTGTAATAATATCTGTCTTTCCTTTAATAACCTCTTTTACAAAATCATTCAGAAGCTGTACATACAGGTAGTTTGTATAAGTAATCTTTGGTTTATCCGAATGTCCGCAGCCGAGCAAATCAATGACATAAACTGTATGCTTTTTCGACAACTCATCTACAAGATATTTCCACTCATACCCGGATGCATCACAAGATAAATCATGAACAAGCAAAAGAGGGTGTCCCTCACCAGTCTTTCGATAATAAATATTTCCAAAACGCCATTTATAAATATTTCCATGCTCAGATGCCAAAATCTTTTTCATAGTTGAATAATAAAAAACAGCTTTATTTAAAATCCATGTACCACTTATGGCAGCTGTGGAAATCAACACGGTTTTTAATAACTTTTTCTTTTTCATCCGATGCCCTCCTTACAGCTTTTCTTAATCAAAATATCTTTGACCATACCTCCATTATATGATAATATTTCTTATTATACAAACATTTTTTAATAGATATTTTACGCAAAATGTAGTAGAATATAGAGATGTATGTCACTATATTTCAGTCTATTTTCAAGATTGAAAATAAGCTTGTGCATGACGATAAAACTTATTTTTTTGCATATTTATGCATTTTTAATGATTACGATTAAACTATTATGTGAAAGGATGTCTAATTTTATGAAACAAAAAGTTGTTGAATTACTCTCAAAGTACATTGATGCCCTGACAGCTGATGAGCTTGACAGTATTATTGAAATTCCTCCAAAATCTGATATGGGTGACTTTGCTTTTCCATGCTTCCGTCTTGCAAAGGTATTCAGAAAAGCGCCGCCTATGATTGCAAAAGAGCTGGAAGAAAAGATTGAAAAACCTGATTTTCTCGATAGAATCGAGGTTCAGGGCGGATATCTTAACTTTTTTGTGGATAAATCATTATTTGCAAAACAAATTGTGGAAAACTACTTAAATTCTGACAATTATGGCGGTTCCAAAGAGGGCGAAGGCAAAACAATTTGTATCGACTACTCCTCTCCAAACGTTGCCAAAAATTTCCATGTCGGTCATTTAAGAACAACTATTATCGGTAATTCCTTAAATAATATTTATAAAAAACTTGGTTATAACGTTGTTCGCATTAATCATCTCGGTGATTGGGGAACACAATTCGGAAAACTGATTGTTGCCTATAAAAAATGGGGCAGCAAGGAAGCCATTGAAGAAAACGGTATTTCCGAATTAATGAATATTTATGTAAAATTCCATGATGAGGCTGAAAAAGATGACAGCTTAAACGACGAAGCCCGCGCTTGGTTCACAAAAATGGAACAGGGTGATGAAGAAGCTTTAAGCATTTGGAAATGGTTCCGTGAAATCAGTCTTAAAGAGTTTTTACGTGTATATGATATGCTCGGTATTGAATTTGACTCTTATGCAGGTGAAAGTTTTTACAATGATAAAATGGCTGCTGTCATTGAAGAATTAAAAGAAAAGGGATTAATCACTGTCAGTGACGGCGCACAGATTGTCAACTTAGAAGAATACAATATGCCGCCGTGTCTGATTACAAAAAAAGACGGAAGCTCTCTTTATGCTACAAGAGATATTTCTGCAGCACTTTATAGAAAAAAGACTTATGATTTTTCAAAATGTATTTATGTTACAGGATTAGAACAAAAACTTCATTTTGCTCAATGGTTTACGGTTATCAATATGATGGGCTACGAATGGTCTAAAGACCTTGTTCATGTTCCTTACGGCTTAGTCAGCTTAAAAGGCGGAAAGTTATCCACACGTAAAGGCAATGTCATCTACGCTGAAGACATTTTAAATGAATCCATCCAAAAAATCAGAGATACTATTGCCGAAAAGAATCCTGAACTTCCAAATAAAGAAGAAGTTGCACATCAGGTTGGTATTGGCGCTATTCTTTTCAACGACTTATATAACCAGCGCATCAAAGACGTCACCTTCGATTGGGAAAAGATTCTCAACTTTGACGGCGAAACCGGACCATATGTTCAGTACACTTATGCCCGTGCTGCAAGTGTTCTCAGAAAAATCGGTGATGTTCCTGCTACAATCGACTACAGCGCATTGACAGACGAAGCATCCATGGCACTTTTAAAAGAAATTTCAAGATACTCTGCTGTTGTCAAAGATGCCTCTGAAAAGTATGAGCCATCCGTTGTTGCTCGTTTTGCAGTTGCCGTCGCTCAGGCGTTCAACAAATTCTATCACGAATGTCAGATTAATGTTGAAGATGAAACACTCAAGTACACTCGTGCGAATGTTGTTTCTATCACAAAGGCCGTCCTCAAAGATGCGCTCGGACTTCTCGGAATCTCATGTCCTGAGCAGATGTAAAACATAATCTATCAATGTTTCACGTGAAACATTACTTTCTTTTCACGTAGTAGTCTTTTAACCTACTACGAGGAATAAATAAACTATTATTATATTAAAAGAGTCTGTATATCAATCCGATAGATATACAGGCTCTTTTTAAATATTCAACACTATCTTCATAATATATTTCATATATGTTTTGTATTTGAAGCAAGCATCTTGCAAATACCAAATGTTTCACGTGAAACATTTTATATTTATTTCTTTATTCGTATAGCTATGCCCCTATTATTATGTTATAATAAACAAGCAAAACGTACTATTTACTTTTATTGATGATACATAATATGTACCAAACCCGGTACAGTTATAGAAAGAGGCAGATTTTATGAGCAGAATTATTTCAATTGCAAACCAAAAAGGCGGTGTCGGAAAAACAACGACTACCATTAATTTATCCGCCTGTTTAGCTGAAAAAGGCAAGAAAGTGCTCGTTGTCGATATTGACCCACAGGGTAATACGAGCAGCGGACTTGGTCTTGATAAAGATACCTTAGAAAATACAATTTATGAGTTGTTTTTGAATGAATGTACTTTAGATGAATGTGTACAAGCAAGTATCGTAGAAAATCTTGATGTCATTCCGTCAAACATCAATCTTTCAGGTGCAGAAATTGAATTAATTTCCATAGAAGACAAAGAATTTCTTTTAAAAAATATTCTTGATTCACTTAGGGATAAGTATGACTATATTCTTATTGACTGTCCGCCATCATTGAATTTACTTACAGTCAATGCCATGACAGCTTCTGATACAGTGCTTGTTCCTATTCAATGCGAATACTATGCTCTTGAAGGTTTAACACAGCTTATACATACAATTGATTTGATAACCGACCGGTTAAACGATAAACTTGAAATTGAAGGTATTGTATTTACGATGTATGACGCACGAACGAATCTTTCAACTCAAGTTGTTGAAAATGTAAAAGAAAATTTGGACAGACGTATCTATAAAACAATTATTCCAAGAAATGTCCGCCTTGCCGAAGCCCCTAGTTATGGTATGCCGATTATTATGTATGATTCAAAATCATCCGGCGCAGAGGCTTATAGATTTTTGGCAGAAGAAGTTATAGAAAGAGAGACGGAAGGAGAATGGTTGTAATGAAAAAAGGTGGTCTCGGTAAAGGGCTTGATTCACTAATTCCAAACAGTAAAACAAACACACAAAGTCGTGAAAAACTCAGTAGCAAATCCGAAAAAATCGTAGAAAAGATTGTTGAAGTACCAGTTGAAAAGGTTGTTGAAAAAGTCGTCGAAGTACCGGTTGAAAAGGTTGTTGAAAAAGTCGTTGAAGTACCGGTTGAAAAGGTTGTTGAAAAAGTCGTCGAAGTACCAATCGAAAAAGTTGTTGAGAAAGTTATTGAGAAACCGGCTGAAATTATGATTAAGATTGATGAAATCGAACCCGACAGAAGTCAGCCAAGGAAAAATTTTGATGAAGACACACTCCTCGAATTGGCAGAATCAATTAAACATGTCGGTGTTATCCAACCGCTGCTTCTTCAAAAAGAAGACGGTTATTACAAAATTATTGCCGGAGAACGACGTTGGCGGGCCGCAAGAATAGCCGGACTGACAGAAATCCCATGTATCATTAAAGAGTTTTCTCCAATGGAAGCTGTAGAAATCGCTCTCATTGAAAATATTCAGCGTGAAGACCTAAACCCTATTGAAGAAGCTCAGGCATTTCAACGACTGATTTCTGAATTTGGCTTAAAACAAGATGAAGCTGCCGAAAGAGTTTGCAAAAGCCGTACTGCAATTACAAACTCTCTCCGTCTTTTAAAGCTTGACTCCCGTGTTCAGCAGATGATTATTGACAGTATGATTTCAAGCGGTCACGGACGTGCCCTCTTAGGCATTTCTGACCTTGAACTTCAATACAATATTGCGACTCAAATTTTTGATAATTCCATGAGTGTCCGCGAAACAGAGCGACTCGTCAAGGAACTGACATCAGAAAAACAGAAGAAACCTGAAGCAAAGAAAGAATCTCTTGAAACTCAGCTTGCCTATCAATCCATCGAAGAAAAAATCAAAAATATTATGGGAACAAAGGTCAGCATTAAAACAAAAGCTAACAACAAAGGGAAAATAGAGATTGAATATTATTCCATGGAAGATTTCGAAAGAATCATTGATTTACTGGAATCACTCCAATAAAAACGATAAGATTAAAAAACTCTCATCACTAGATGAGAGTTTTTTTAATGATTTTTATTTACTGTATAGGCTCTTTTGACGGCTTTCCCGCTTTCCTTGGATAAGCTTTTTTTGTTGATGCTTTTTTATCAATAACTACAAGACTTCTCTCTATATCTGTTTCAGAAAGCGTAAAGCTTTTCACTTCCCGAAGCTGTCCTCCCAAAACCTTTATTGCCTTATCAGCCTGATTAAGCTCGTCCGTGATATTCCCGGATTTATACGGAATAAATGCCCCACCCACACGGACAAACGGCATACAATACTCCGTCAATGTTGATAAATTGGCAACAGCTCTGGATACGCAATAGTCAAATTGCTCTCTGAACTCTTTTTGGCGTCCATAATCTTCCGCACGTCCATGATAACCTTCAATCCCCTCAAGCGAAAGAGCTTCTATCACTTCATTTAAAAAGCTGATTCTTTTATTGAGAGAATCTAAAAGTGTCACGTGAAGCTTAGGAAAAACAATTTTCAACGGTACACCCGGAAAACCGGCGCCCGTGCCCAAATCTATAAGTTTTTTGCCAGATAACGCTTCCTCAGCATTTTTTTGTCCACCAAAAACCTTTGCAAGCGCAAGACTATCCACAAAATGCTTGTTGATAACTTCCTCAAATTCTGTAATTGCTGTGAGATTCATCACTTTATTCTTTTCTATAAGTAACTCATAGTATAACATCAGCTGGTCATACTGCTGCTCGCTCAAAGTAAATCCTGCCGCAAGCAATCTGTCCTTCAAATAATTTTTATCACTCATCTATTAACTCCACTTATAAATATCTTAATTATTTTGATGCCTGAGCTGTTCCAGATAAATTAAAAGAACAGAAACATCTGCCGGTGATACCCCTGAAATTCTTGATGCCTGACCTACTGATGCAGGACGTATCGCTGAAAGTTTTTGCTTCGCTTCAATTCTAAGACCGTTAATGTCCATATAATTTATATGTTCCGGAAGTTTTTTTGCCTCAAGCTTCTTAAATTGTTCGACCTGTTTCATTTGGCGTGTAATATAACCATCATATTTTATATTTATGTCAACCTGTTCGATAACATCGGCCGGCAAAGGCTGTCTTTCCTTATCAATCGGTGCTAAAATTTCATAATTTAATTCAGGTCTGCGAATCAACTCAGCCAAGGATACAGCTGTCTTTAACGGTGTACTTTCATACTTTTCAAGTAATGCCTGCACCTCCTTATTCCCGCCAACATGAATTGCACCGACACGTTCAATCTCCTTTGCAATCATCTGCTCTTTTTCAAGCAGTTTTTCATACCGCTCTTCACTTATAAGTCCTACTTCATAACCCAATTTAGTCAACCTTAAATCCGCATTATCCTGACGTAAAAGCAAACGATATTCCGCTCTTGAGGTCATCATTCGATAAGGCTCTTTTGTTTCCTTTGTCACAAGGTCATCGATAAGAACACCAATATATCCCTCCGACCGCTTAATAATCAAAGGCTCTCTGCCAAGCAGCTTCATTGCGGCATTGATTCCTGCCACTAATCCTTGCGCTGCTGCTTCTTCATATCCTGAGCTGCCATTAAACTGACCACCGCTGAAAAGATTGCTGACATTTTTAAATTCAAGCGATGCTTTGAGCTGGGTTGCAGGGATACAATCATATTCAATCGCATACGCATTACGGACAATCTTTGCATTTTCAAGTCCTGCCACCGAACGGTACATTTTATATTGAACATCCTCCGGCAAAGAGCTTGACATACCGCCAATATACATCTCATTTGTATAATTGCCTTCCGGCTCAATAAACACCTGATGTCTCTCTTTATCAGAGAATTTTACAACTTTATCCTCTATAGACGGACAATAACGTGGTCCCGTACCTTCAATCACACCGGCATAAATCGGTGAACGGTCGAGATTATTTCTTATAATTTCATGAGTCTGTGGATTTGTATACGTAAGCCAGCATGAAACCTGAGGTTTTTGTATATCCTCAGGATTTGTTGTAAATGAAAACGGCACAACACGCTCGTCACCAAACTGTTCTTCCATCTTAGAAAAATCAATTGTACGCTTGTCAATTCTTGCAGGCGTACCTGTCTTAAATCTTACAAGCTCAATACCAAGCCTTTGTAATGCTTCCGAAAGACTGTTTGCTGCCTGAAGACCATTTGGCCCTGTATAAGTAATCGTTTCCCCGCACAGACAACGTGCTTTCAAATAAGTACCTGTCGCAAGCACGGCCGCTTTGCACGGATAAATCCCTCCTGTATGTGTCACCACACCGCAAACACTGCCGTTTTCCGTGAGGATGTCCACTATTTCAGCCTGTTTTACTGTAAGATTTTCTTGATTTTCCAAAACACGTCGCATCTCGTGCGTATAATCCGCCTTATCAGCCTGTGCCCGAAGTGAGTGAACCGCAGGACCTTTGGACTTATTAAGCATCTTTGATTGAATAAAAGTCTTATCAATCACTTTTCCCATCTCACCGCCGAGGGCATCAATTTCACGCACCAAGTGTCCTTTCGAGCTGCCGCCGATATTTGGATTGCACGGCATTAATGCTATACTCTCCACGCTGACTGTAAAAACGATGGTATTTAATCCCAATCGTGCACAGGCCAAAGCAGCCTCACAGCCGGCATGTCCTGCACCAATAACCGCAATATCATATGCTTCATATGTGTATGCCATAATTTCCTCCAATTTTATCTGTCATAAAAATTTCCATCAGTCAATCATCACTTGCCCATGCAAAAATCACTGAATATTGTATCAATTAAATCTTCACCGACGGCTTCACCGATAATACCTCCAAGCTGCTCATAGCTGTTCATCAAATCTATAGAAAAGAAATCCTCCGGCATACCGTCATCAATACTTTGAAGCACAAGACGAAGACTTTCCATCGCATCGGCAATTGCTGTTTTATGACGTACATTTGTAATATAAATCTCATCATTAAAAGAAACATTGCCATTAAAAAACATTTCTTTTAAAAGATTTTCAAAATCATCAATTCCTTTTTCTTCCTTCGCCGAAATTTCCACAATCGGCTTATCCATATAGGCTTTCAGCGTATCGACTGATGTTACAATATTCAAGTCAATTTTATTGATTAAAACAATAACCTTTTTATCCTTAATCAACTCAATGATTTCACAATCATTTTCATCAATCGGCGTTGAGCCGTCCACCACATAAATAATCAAATCTGCGTCTTCGGCAAAGTTTTTAGCTTTATCAACACCTATTTTTTCCACAATATCCGATGTATTTCTTATTCCGGCGGTATCCACAATATTTAACGGTATCCCGTGGATATTAATAAATTCCTCCAGTGTATCTCTTGTTGTTCCTGCAATATCGGTGACAATCGCCCGCTCATCTCCAACCAAAATATTTAAAAGCGAAGACTTTCCAGCATTAGGCTTTCCCACAATAACAGTTTTTATGCCCTCCTTCATCATTCGCCCGTTATCTGCAGAGGCATAAAGCTTTTCAAGTGCATTCAAATCATGGCAAACCTTACCGCGAAGTTCTTCTCCGAAATTATCTGCTTGAATATGTTCAGGGTCATCCAAAGCTGCCTCAATAAACGCAACACTTCCGATAATACTGCTTCTTATTTCTTTAATCTTTTTCTGAATGTTGCCCTTCAACTGTCTTACAGAGCCCGCCAGTGCCATCTCATTTTTAGCATTGATGACATCAATGACGGCTTCCGCCTGTGATAAATCAATACGTCCGTTTAAAAAAGCGCGTTTTGTAAATTCTCCCGGTTCTGCCGGTCTTGCACCATACTTTATCACTGTTTCCAAAAGCTTTTTCATCACAACGACACCGCCGTGACAATCAATCTCTACCACATCTTCTTTTGTATAGCTGTTTGGTCCGCGCATCACAAGCACAAGGACTTCATCAATTAAATTATCCCCGTCGTAAATATAACCATAGTGAATCGTATGGCTTTTAGCATCTTTCAGCTTCTTTTTATTTTGAGGACTTCTATATATTTTATCAACAATATCTATCGCCTCACTGCCGCTCAAACGAACCTTTCCTATGCCGGAATTTGTCATCCCCGTTGATATTGCGGCGATTGTATCCTTAATCATGGCGTTTCCTCCCTATGCTCTGTTCTTTTATAATATACACAATATCTGATTTTTCACACACTCTGCATATTATAAAAAATTTCTACCACAAAGCCCCCATCTAAAAAAGACGGGGGCTTCAATATTACTGAATATTTTCTGAATGATAACCGTTCTTTCTATATTCTCTGTTATGACGCTTTAATGTAACAACAACCTTACGGTAAGGCTCATCGCCCTCGCTGTGTGTCTCAACGTATTTGTCATTCTGAAGCGCTGAATGAATAATACGGCGTTCATACGGATTCATAGGCTCAAGAGATATCGGCCTGCGGCTTCTTTTTACCTTATAGGCAATATTCTTTGCCAATGTCTCGAGCGTCTCTTTTCTGCGCTCTCTGTAATTCTCAGTATCGATCTTTACACGAACATAAGCATCGCTTTCCTTATTAACCACGAGACTTATAATGTACTGAAGGGAATCTAATGTCTGACCGCGTTTTCCAATCAAAACACCCATCTCGTCACCGGAAAAATTGATATCCATATTACGGTTTTCTTCATCATACTGAATCTCTGATTTCACATCAATTCCCATCGCTTTAAAAAGCTTCTCAAGAAATTCATATGTAAAATCAACTAAATCAAATTTTTTGCGCACACGGATAACTGCCTGTGTTTTACCGATAAACCCTAAAAATCCGGCGCTTCCTTTTTCAATCACTTCATATTCAATCTTATCACTTGTTGTTCCAAGCTTTAATAATGCTTCTGTAATCGCATCATCCACAGTTTTGGCACTGATTTCAATATATTCGCTCATTTTTATTGAAAACCTCCCGACCACTATCACTTCTTGTTCTTTTTACTATAATCTTTATCTTTCAACATATTAGCGATATTGGCAATATTCGCATGCTCAGGCTCACCCTTTTTGCCCTTCTTATGCTTACTGTTACTATCCTCATTGGAAGATACTGAAGGCTGGTTTACTTTTTTCTGATTGTTCTTTGCTGAAGAATTTTCAAGCTTTTCTGTCGAAGTATTTGCAATTTCTTTAATTGATTTGCGTTTCTGCTGAATTTCTTCGTAATTCTTTGTGCTCATCTTTGCATATTCTTCAAACTTCGCCTGTTTATCACCGTGCTTTTCAGCCTTCTTTTTAGCTTTCGCTCTATTTTCCTCGATAATCTTGTCAAGACCTTTTTTATCAATCATCTTATTGGCTAATACCATTGTAATCGTTCTGAATACCGCACTGGCAATCCAGTAAATACCGATACCTACCTGGAATGAGAATGCCATAAATACTGAGAATAAAGGCATCATAACATTCATCATCTTCATAGAATTTGCCATCGGATTATCATCGGCATTTGGTTGCGACTGTGATGCCTGCATAATTTTCACACTGGCATATTGAGATGCACCGGCAAGAATTGGCACTAAAGCACCCGGCCACCATCCTGTCGCCGTCGGCGTGTTGGCAATATTTAAACTACCGATAAATGAATTGACATGCTCGATTTCAGGTGTATGTGCCGCAATGGCATTGACAACATCCGGCGCTGACTTAAATGCTTCGGATACTGTAGGGAAATCAGTAAATCGAAGATTATATAAAAAGTCAACAATTTTATCCATATTGCCAAAATCAAAGTCAACAACTCTAACCCCAAGGTCACCGATTAATGTCGTTAAAATTTCACCACCGTTTGCGACTCTGCTGATTGGCTCTGCAATCTGCATATAAATATCATTAATTGAATTAACATATGCCGGCACTGCATAAATTACCTGATAAAGTGCAAACAGAATCGGAAGCTGAATAATCATATAAAGACATCCGCCTGTAGGGCTTGTACCGTATTTCTGATAAACCGCTGATGTCTCAGCCTGCATTCTTCTTACTGAAATTTCATCTCTCTTGCCCTTATACTTCGCCTGAATCTTTTGGAGTTCAGGATTCATCACTGTCATCATCTTAGATGACTTCTGCTGCTTAACTGTCAACGGAAGCAAAAGAAGATTGACAATCAATGTAAATAAAATAATTGCCAAAGCAATATTAGGAATACCTATCATTTCAAGAAATTCATAAATCGCATTGATAATGAATCCAAGAACTGTGGCAAACGGTCCTAATATTCCGCCGACTTTCGTCAATACAAGAAACTCCACCGTGCTACCTCCTTATTTACGGCACCGGGTCATAACCGCCCTTTGCGAACGGATGACACCTTAATATTCTTTTTATTGCGAGAAAACCTCCCTTAAAAGGTCCATATTTTTCAATAGCTTCGATTGCGTATTGAGAACATGTGGGTATATAAATGCAGTGAAACCTTTTCATTGGTGATATATACTTCCGATAAAAATGAATCATTGACAGCATTACTTTCTTCAAAATATTCATATTTATCCCATCTTTTCCGTAATATGATGAAGCCCTGCAAGATGCATCAGCGCACTTTCTATCTGATGATATCCGGCTTCCTTTGCTGTTACTCGTGCAATAACGACTATATCTAAGCCATTAAAAAACCTCTGCTCGTTCAGTCTGTAACTTTCCCTGACTAAACGCGTAATTCTGTGTCTTACAACACTGTTACCAACTTTTTTACTGACAGATATCCCCAAACGGTTTCTACTCTTTCCATTTTCCAATACATACATGACAAGATATCTGTTCGCATACGATTTGCCTTTTTTGTAAACAAGGCCAAAATCCTTGTTTTTTTTCAATGATTCTGAAAAATCCATAATCTTCCTTTTCCTTAATTAACGAGACTTACTGTTGTCAAAGCCCCCAGACATTTCCCAACTACAAGTTTCTTCTTATTATTATATAGAAACAATATTAAACAGTGCTATGTTTTCATTACTTAACTTATACGGAAACGTTCTGTTTTCGTTATCTTTATAAAGAAAAAGGTCACAAATATGCGACCTAAGCTGATAATCTCTTTCTTCCTTTAGCTCTTCTTGCAGCTAAAACTTTTCTGCCGTTAGCTGTGCTCATTCTCTTTCTGAAGCCATGCTCTTTAGCTCTCTGTCTTTTTTTAGGCTGGAATGTCATCTTCATACCGCGCACCTCCTTTTTTATTAAATAGCACTGTCTAAATCCTGCAGTTTCCCACAAACAAAATAATGCTATTTTATTAGATAAAATATCTACTCTATTATATTAGTTTACCTACACTTCGTCAAGTAATTTTTTTTAAATTTCCGGGTAAATCCCCTGTTTTTAAGTTAACCACAAAAAACTTATCCACAACCCCGTAATTTACATAACTTTATCCACAAATTGTGGATAAGTTGTGCATAACTTGCGGAAAACCTGTTTATAACTTTTGAAAGTTCAACATTATTCCCCAAAAAATATTGAATTTTCAAGGTTTTGTCGTTTGTTGATATTTGGGATAAAATTTTCGGACTTATCCCCCAACTTTATTTATTCAACAGATTATGTAAATTATTATTGTTACCCCCATAAACCGCGTCCTCATATGATGCGACAACAAAATAACTATTTTGTTTACATTATTGCATTGTAAAAAAATCTTTTTTGTTATAAAATAGATAATAATAAACTTATAATTAGGGGTATTGTGATGATAAATATAATTAAAGAAAAATGGGATGATATTCTCGAGTTAATGAAAATAGAACATGACATCTCCGAAGCCGCTTTTAATACATGGGTTAAGGCGCTCTACGTTCATTCTGTCAGAGGCAGCAAGGTCTATGTAACCATTAAAGATGAACTTGCTACGGGAATTGATTACGTTATCAAAAAATATAAAATCCCGCTTCAGGTAGCCATGTGTGAAGTACTTGACTGCCAGCTTGATGTGGATATTATCGCACCGGATGCCATTGCGGAGATGGTTCAGGATGCCCGCGAAACAAAGCCGGCACCTCAGGCAAAAGCCAATCTGATTAATACAAATTTGAATCCGCGTTATACTTTTGACACTTTCGTTGTCGGAAAAAACAACGAACTGGCACATGCAACCGCCTTAGCTGTTGCGGAAGACCCGGGTATCTACGGAAACCCGCTATTTATCTATGGTGGTGTAGGTCTTGGGAAGACGCATCTTATGCACTCCATCGCCCACTATGTTCTTCAGCGCCGTTCCAATGCCCGTATTCTTTATGTAACTTCTGAAGAATTTACAAATGAGCTGATTACAGCAATCCGTACAAACAGAAACGAAGAATTTAGAAATAAATACAGAAATCTGGATATGCTTTTAATTGATGATATCCAGTTTATTGTCGGCCGCGAAAGTACACAGGAGGAATTTTTCCATACCTTCAACACACTTTATGCTGCCAAAAAGCAGATTGTTATTTCTTCCGATAAGCCGCCTAAAGATATTGAAAACCTTGAGGACCGACTTATTTCGCGATTTAAAGTCGGCTTAACTGTCGATATTCAGCCGCCTAACTACGAAACCCGTATGGCTATTTTGAGCAAATATGCCGAGCTTGACAATATTAATATCAATCAGGAATGTATGCATTATGTTGCGGACAATATTAAATCCAATATACGAGAGCTTGAGGGTGCACTCAATCAGATTCACAATTTATCAAGACTCAAAAATCGTCCGATTGAGATGGATTTAGTCCGTGAAGCCCTTGAAAATATTATCACACCTGATTTAGCGAAGCCGGTAACTGCCGAATCCATTATCAATATTGTTGCCGAACATTTTAATATATCCGTTGCCGATATCACAGGACATAAGCGCAGCAAGGATATTGCATACCCAAGGCAGATTTGTATGTACCTTTGCCGCCATATGACAGACAGCCCGCTGCAGTCTATCGGCAATGCCCTTGGCAAAAAAGACCACACAACCATCATTCATGGTATTGAAAAAATCGAAAAATCCATGGATGGCGATGAAAATTTAAAAAATACGATTGATATTCTTATAAAGAAGATTAATCCTTCAAAATAATTTTATACACAATCTATACACGAACAAACCACAATTTTATCCACAATACGCCGCGCGGAGTAATTTTTTATCCTTTTATTGTGGATAACCGGTGAAAAACATGTGAATTAACTATGGACAACTTTCCACAGCATTTTTCGGCATTTTTGCCCTGTGGATAAGCCCCACATCATTCACATGATTTTCGACGGTTATTCACAGAGTTATTCCAGCCGGAAATTGTTGATTTTTATGACAAAAATTGACTTATCAACATATCCACGCCCCCTACTACGACTACGGCGAAAGTGAATACATTTATATATTTATATGCCAGCCACCAGAAGTTATGCACATTTATCAACATAAAGGAGACATTATCTATGAAAATTATATGCAGCAAATCGAATCTTGTTTCCGGTGTCAACACTGTTTTAAAAGCTGTACCGGGTAAAACAACAATGCCGATTCTTGAATGTATTTTAATAGACACAACTGACAACGTTATAAAACTGACTGCCAATGATATGGAACTTGGTATTGAAACAATCATTGACGGTGATGTTCTTGACAAAGGAAAAATTGCTTTAGAGGCAAAACTTTTCTCTGAAATTGTAAGAAAACTTCCTGACAGCGAAGTTACTATAGAAACCGATGATAATTTTCAGGCAAAGATTCGTTGTGAAAAAGCTAAATTTAATATTGCAGGCCGTCCGGGAGATGATTTTGCTTACTTACCTCAAATTGAGAGAACAAATCCAATTGCACTTTCTCAGTTTTCTTTGAAGGAAATTATTCGTCAGACGATTTTTTCCATTGCCGATAATGACAGTAATAAGTTAATGACCGGAGAGTTATTTGAAATCAACGGCAGTGAATTAAAAGTTGTATCCTTGGACGGGCACCGTATTTCTATAAGAAAAATTGAACTGAAAGAAGAATATACACCGATTAAAGTTGTTGTTCCCGGGAAGACTTTGGGTGAAGTCAGCAAAATATTAAGCGGTGGTGTTGAAGATTTAGTTTGTTTATTCTTTACAGACAGACATATTGTTTTTGAATTTGATAAAACAACGGTTGTCAGCCGACTCATTGAAGGGCAGTATTTCAGAATTGAGCAGATGCTGTCCAGCGATTATGAAACAAAAATATCTATTAACAAAAAAGAACTGCAAAGCTGTATTGAAAGAGCTTCACTTTTAGTTAAAGAAGGCGATAAAAAACCGATTATCATTCAAATCGGTGACAGCTCTTTAGAATTAAAGATAAATTCCATGATTGGCTCTATGAATGAAGACATTGATATTCATAAAGAGGGTAAGGATTTGACAATTGGATTTAATCCGAAGTTTATTCTCGATGCACTTCGTGTTATTGATGATGAGGAAATTGATATTTATTTTGTAAATCCAAAGGCACCTTGCTTTATCCGGGATGAAAAGCAGCAGTATATTTACCTGATTCTTCCGGTGAATATTAATGCAGGTTGATGCATAAAGGTGATAAAAAATTATCAGGAGGAGTTTTCATGGAAGAAATTAAATTACGCGACGAGTTTATAAAGCTTGGTCAGGCATTGAAGGCAGCGGGTCTTGTAGGCTCAGGTGTTGAGGCTAAGGTGGTTATACAAGACGGCGAGGTTAAGGTTAATGGTGAGATTTGTACTCAGAGAGGCAAAAAGCTTTATGACGGCGATGTTGCCGAATTTGACGGCAGTCAGATAAAAATAGTTAAATAGTTGGTGTTTAGTGTGATTATAAAATCGCTTGAACTGAAAAATTACAGAAATTATGAAGCGCTTTCCCTTGAGCCGTCATCAGGAACAAATATTTTTTTCGGAGACAATGCTCAGGGAAAGACAAATGTGCTTGAAGCGGTTTATGTCTGTGCAACCTCAAAATCCCACAGAGGCAGCCGCGACAGGGAAATGATACGATTTGGGCAGGAGGATGCCCATATATGCATGAAAGTAGAGCGCAGCGGCGTCTTACATAAGCTCGATATCCATTTGAAGAAAAATAAGGTGAAAGGAATTGCTGTGGACGGGATGATTATTAAGAAATATTCACAGCTTTTCGGTGTTGTCAACGTTGTTCTTTTTTCACCGGAGGATTTAGGTATTATTAAAAATGGACCCGGAGAGCGGCGGCGTTTTATTGATATGGAATTGTGTCAGCTCAGTAAGCTTTATATGAGCTATCTTATGAATTATACAAAAATTTTAAATCAGAGAAATAATCTTTTAAAGCAGCTGGGCAATGACAGCAGCCTGCTTGAGACACTTGATATATGGGATGCACAGCTTGTCCGTTACGGAAGTCTTCTTGTTCGTGAAAGAAAAAAATTTGTTTCAGAGCTTAATGCACTTATTGGAGATATTCACAGCAAATTAAGCGGCGGCAGAGAGCGGCTTGTCATCGAATATGAGCCGAGTGCCGGCGAGGAGGATTACGGTAAAAGATTATTTTCCAAAAGAAGCTATGATATAAAAACAAGGACAACATCTGTGGGGCCGCATCGGGACGATATCAGTTTTTCTATCCGGGATATTGATATACGCCGTTTTGGCTCTCAGGGACAGCAGCGGACAGCCGCACTTTCTTTAAAGCTTGCGGAAATAGAGCTTGTTCGTCGTGTAACAAACGATAAGCCTGTACTTTTGCTGGATGATGTGTTATCTGAGCTTGACGGCAGACGCCAAAATTATTTGCTGGAAAGTATCAGGGATATTCAGACGATGATTACATGTACAGGGTTGGATGAATTTGTAAATAATAGATTTGAAATTGATAAGGTTTATCACGTTTCAAACGGACACATTGAATGTAACAGCAGACCGATGGAATACAAGGAGGAACATTATGAGTGAAGAATATGGTGCAAGTCAGATTCAAATTCTTGAAGGGCTTGAAGCAGTCAGAAAAAGACCGGGTATGTATATCGGCAGCACCTCAGAGCGGGGGCTGCATCATTTGGTGTACGAAATTGTTGATAATGCGGTCGATGAAGCACTGGCCGGTTTTTGTGATACAATTTATGTAACAATTAACGGTGACAATTCTATCACTGTAAGAGATAATGGCCGGGGTATTCCCGTAGATATTCAGAAAAAAGCAGGAAAGTCTGCTGTTGAGGTTGTATTTACAATTCTTCATGCAGGCGGAAAATTCGGCGGCGGCGGATATAAAGTATCCGGAGGACTTCACGGTGTTGGTGCGTCTGTTGTGAATGCACTTTCAAATTGGCTTGAAGTCAGAGTTTATAAAGGCGGAAAAATATACGAGCAGCGCTACGAAAAGGGAAAACCATGCTATTCTTTAAGAATGGCTGGTGATACAGATGAACAGGGAACAGAAGTTCATTTTCTTCCGGATGATACAATATTTGAAACGACAGTTTATGATTACAGTATTTTAGAGGAGAGGCTGCGTGAGACCGCTTTTCTTACAAAGGGGTTAAGAATTGAGCTTTCGGACGTACGTGAAGGAATGGAAAAAAAGAAAGTCTTTCATTACGAAGGCGGAATTATGGAGTACGTTCAGTACCTCAATAAAAACAAAGATGTTCTTTATGATTCTATTATTTATTGTGAAGGCATGAAGGACGGTGTTTATGTGGAGGTGGCTCTCCAGCATAATGATTCTTACAATGAAAATATTTACAGCTATGTCAATAATATTACAACCCCTGAGGGCGGTACGCATTTAACAGGTTTTAGAAATGCGTTGACAAAGACATTTAATGATTACGCAAGAAAAAATAAATTGCTTAAAGATAATGACCCAAGCCTTGTCGGCGAAGATATCCGTGAAGGTATGGCAGCAATTATCAGCGTTAAGATTGGTGAGCCTCAGTTTGAAGGCCAGACAAAACAAAAGCTTGGAAACAGCGAGGCCAGAGGCGCTGTCGATTCTGTTGTCAGTGAAAAGGTGATGATTTTCCTTGAGCAAAATCCGACGGTGGCAAAGCTGATTGTCGATAAAGCTCTGATGGCGCAAAGAGCCCGCGATGCCGCAAGAAAGGCAAGAGATTTGACAAGAAGAAAATCAGCGCTTGATACAATGGCTCTTCCGGGTAAGCTTGCAGATTGCTCAGATAAGAATCCTGAGAATTGTGAAATTTATATTGTTGAGGGTGATTCCGCCGGCGGTTCTGCAAAGACAGCCCGTTCAAGGGCAACCCAGGCGATTTTGCCTCTGCGCGGAAAGATTTTGAATGTGGAGAAGGCGCGCCTTGATAAAATTTTGGTCAACAATGAAATTAAGGCAATGATTACAGCTTTTGGTACAGGTATTCACGATGATTTTGATATTACAAAACTCAGATACCATAAGATTATTATTATGACGGATGCCGATGTTGACGGTGCCCATATCAGTACGTTATTATTAACATTTTTGTATAGATTTATGCCTCAGCTTATTGAAGATGGCTATGTTTATCTTGCAAAGCCGCCTCTTTTTAAGCTGGAAAAAAATAAACGTGTATGGTATGCATATTCCGATGAAGAACTTCAGTCGATTATTGAACAGGTTGGACGAGACCAGAATAATAAAATACAGCGTTATAAAGGTCTTGGAGAGATGGATCCCGAACAGCTTTGGGAGACAACGATGGACCCCGAAAAACGTATTCTTATGCGCGTGACGATGGATGAGGCACAGAGAGTGAGTATTGATGAAACCTTTAATATTCTTATGGGTGAAAAGGTTGAACCAAGACGTGAATTTATAGAAAAGAATGCGGAATACAGTACACTTGATGTTTAATGAAGCAGATACGGAGGAGTAGAAATGGACGATAGAAGTAATATCTTCGATAAGGTTCAGGATGTCGATTTAAAAGAAAAGATGGAAAAGTTTTATATCGACTATGCCATGAGCGTTATTGCACAAAGAGCGCTGCCTGATGTCAGGGATGGCCTAAAGCCTGTGCAGAGAAGAATTTTATATGCAATGATAGAATTGAACAACGGTCCGGATAAGCCGCACAGAAAATGTGCCCGTATCGTCGGTGATACAATGGGTAAATATCATCCGCACGGCGATTCATCAATTTACGGTGCCCTCGTTAATCTGGCTCAGGAGTGGTCAACAAGATATCCGCTTGTTGACGGACATGGAAACTTCGGCTCTGTCGATGGTGACGGGGCAGCGGCTATGCGTTATACAGAGGCGCGTTTAAGTAAGATATCCATGGAGATGACAGCTGATATCAATAAAGATACAGTAGACTTCAGACCAAACTTTGATGAAACAGAAAAAGAACCGACGGTATTGCCTTCAAGATTTCCGAATCTTTTAGTTAATGGTACAACAGGTATTGCTGTCGGTATGGCAACAAATATACCGCCGCATAACCTTCGGGAGACAATTGACGGTGTTATAAAGATTATTGATAACCGTATCGAAGAAAACAGAGAAACAGAAATTGAAGAACTGTTAGATGTTATTAAAGGACCGGATTTTCCGACAGGTGCCATGATTTTAGGGCGCAGCGGCATTGAGCAGGCTTACAGAACCGGACGCGGTAAAATTAAGGTGCGTGCGATTTCTGAGATTGAGCCGCTTGGAACAAACCGTCAGAAGATTGTTGTTACGGAGATTCCTTATCTTGTAAATAAGGCGCGTCTGATTGAAAAAATTGCAGAGCTTGTACGCGATAAGCGAATCGACGGTATTTCTGACTTGAGAGATGAGTCTGACAGACAGGGAATGCGTATTGTCATTGAGCTTAAAAAAGATGCCAATGCCAATGTTGTCTTAAATACGCTGTATAAGCATACACAGCTTCAGGATTCATTTGGTGTTATTATGCTTGCGCTTGTCAATAATGTACCGACAGTGCTTAATTTAAAGCAGATGCTTGAGCTTTATTTAAAGCATCAGGAGGAAGTTGTTACAAGAAGAACAAAATATGATTTGAATAAGGCTGAAGAAAGAGCGCATATTTTGCAGGGGCTGCTTATTGCGCTTGACCATATTGATGAGGTCATCAGTATTATCAGAAGCTCTAAAAATGTTGCGGAAGCGAAAGAAAGATTGATTGCTCAGTTTGGTCTCAGTGAGGCTCAGGCTCAGGCGATTGTCGATATGCGTTTAAGAGCGCTGACAGGCTTAGAGCGTGAGAAGCTTGAAAACGAATATAAAGAGCTTATGGCTAAAATTGCAGAATACAAGGCTATTTTGGCAGATGAAAAGCTGCTTCTCGGCGTGATTAAGAAAGAAATTACAGTCATCAGAGATAAATACGGCGATGACAGAAGAACATCCATCGGTATTGATGATGATGAAATTACGATTGAGGATTTAATTAAACGTGAGAATACAGTCATTACGATGACAAAAATCGGCTATATTAAGCGGATGACTGTCGATAACTTTAAGAGCCAGAACAGAGGCGGTAAAGGGATTAAGGGCATGGCGACGATAGAGGATGATTATATCGAGGACATGCTTATGACAACAACCCATCATTATCTGCTGTTCTTTACGAATATGGGTAAGGTATACAGAATTAAAGCCTATGAGATTCCGGAGTCTTCAAGAACGGCTAGAGGTACAGCAATTGTAAATCTTCTTCATCTTGAACCGGGAGAAAAAATTACGGCAATGATACCGCTTGCTGAGTACGAGGAAGATAAGTATCTTTTTATGGCGACAAGAAAAGGTATGGTTAAGAAGACTTCTGTGATGGAATATCAAAATATAAGAAAATCAGGTCTTTTGGCGATTACGTTAAGAGATGATGATGAGCTTATTGAAGTAAAATGCACAGATAAGACAAATGATGTTTTCCTTGTTACAAAATACGGACAGTGTATCAGATTTAATGAAAAAGATGTAAGAAGTACCGGACGTACATCAATGGGCGTTATTGGCATGAATCTTGATGATGACGATGAAATTGTCGGTATGCAGCTTGATATTCAAGGTGAGGCACTTCTGATTATTTCTGAAAATGGCCTTGGAAAACGTACGTCAATTGACGAATTTGCGGTGCAAAGACGCGGCGGTAAAGGTGTGAAGTGCTATAAGATTACGGAAAAGACAGGTAATGTCATTGGTGCAAAGTCTGTTGATGAAGGTCAGGAAATTATGCTGATTACAACAGGCGGTATTATTATCCGCATGTCAGTTGATTCAATTTCTATGCTTGGAAGAATCACCTCCGGTGTGAAGTTGATTGATATGGAGGATGATATTAAGGTTGCAGGCATTACAAAAGTCAGAGAAGAAATAGAAGAAGATACATCGGAAGATGCGGAAGAAAAAACAGAAGAATAATATAAAATAAAGCAACGGGCTTTAGTATGATTTTGTAACGTGTTTTTAACACGCGAAGTAAATCCTGCTAAAGCCCGTTTTTATTAATGATGTGTCTGTTTGTGTACATATTCTGTATGGTATTTTGAATACATAATTTTTTGTGACTTGTAAAGTCCGTAATAACCGGAGAGCAGATAGCTGACGGCTATTGTAATCAAATAATAAGGCATACCTTCAAAACCAAATAATTCAAAAGAAATCAACAGTGAAGTTATCGGGCAGTTGGTGACGCCGCAAAAAAGTCCGACCATACCACAGGCAGCGGCAAGGGGAACGGGAAGATTAAAGAGGGCAGCTGCCGCACATCCCAAAGCACCGCCAATACAAAATGACGGAACAATTTCACCGCCTTTAAATCCGGCTGCAATTGTTAGTGTAGTAAAAAGTATTTTAAGAAGAAAGGCTTCAAAACCGACAACCTCACCTTCTTCAAAGATTGAGGCGAGGATGGATACGCCGGAACCTAAATACTTTTCAGTTTGAAGTGCAGCGGAAAGACCGATGATAATCAGGCCGCCTGCCGCAATGCGATAATAAGGATTTTTCAAAAATTTTTTATAAAAAACTTCTGCCAAGTGAAGTCCCATACAAAACAAAATACTGACAACACTGATGATAGCACCGAAAATAATCATCTTCCCAAGTCCTGTCATTGTGATTTCAGGAATATAGGGTACCGGAAAATGTTCTGGTGGAATTTTGAAAGACAGGGCAATAAAATGTGCGGTAAAAGATGAAATAACACAAGGAACAAGAGCCGAGTAGTGCATAATTCCAACACTTATGACCTCAAGAGAAAAAATGGCCGCTGCCATCGGCGTACCGAAAAGCGCTGAAAAACCGGCGCTCATACCACACATGATAATGATGTGCTGGTCATTTTCACTGAGATGAAAAATGTGACCGAGTTTGTTGGCAAGGCAGCCTCCGAGCTGTATTGCGGCGCCCTCGCGTCCGGCAGAACCGCCAAAAAGCTGAGTCAGCGCAGTTGATATAAAAATCATCGGTGCCATTCTAAAAGGAATATCATTATTCGTTCGTATGGAGGAAATAATGAGATTCGTTCCAAGGTCATCTGTTTTTTGAAAATTTTGATAAAGCAGTATAATCAAAAGACCGGCCACGGGAAGAAAGGCAATAATTAATTGATGGCTTTTTCTGAAAGCGTTGGCTGATAAGAGAACAAAAGCAAAAAAGGTGCATATTCCTCCGATGACAATGCCTACAGAAAGTGCAATAATAATCCAACGTATAAGCGTCCAAAGCGCAAAAAGACTGTTGGAAAAATAGCGCTTTAACTTAAATTTTATCATAACCTACTCCTAAAATATGTAATATTTTTATTATAAGCGCTTTTATATGTAAATACAAGCAGGGCAGAAATTTAAAGTTTTTGTAGTTATCAAAGCAGGTGTATGTTAAAATGAATGTGATTATTTTGAGTCGGTATATGTAAAAGTTGTATTGCGGAAAGGATTGTATGCCAATGAGAGAGATTAGTTGCGGTAAAATTACAGAAACAATTAAGCAGATGTGTATTCAGGCGACACATTTTTTATCAAAAGATATGGAAAAGGCTTTGGATAGGGCAGTTTATGAAGAAAAATCCGCACTTGGCCGTCAAGTGCTTGATTCATTAAAAGAAAACCTTGAGATTGCGGCAAATGAAATGATACCGATATGTCAGGATACGGGAATGGCCGTTTTATTTATTGAAGTAGGTCAGGAGGTTCATATCACAGGGGGAAATCTGACGGACGCAGTCAATGAAGGCGTAAGACAAGGCTATGTGTCGGGATATTTAAGAAAATCCGTTGTCAGTGACCCGATTGAACGTGTAAATACAAAGGATAATACACCGGCAATTATCCATTATGATATTACAGAGGGTGATAAAATAAGAATAACTTTGGCGCCAAAGGGTTTTGGTAGTGAAAATATGAGCAGGGTTATTATGTTAAAGCCTGCGGATGGTATAGAAGGTGTAAAAAAAGCAGTAATTGAAACTGTTGATGCCGCAGGGCCAAATGCGTGTCCTCCGCTTGTTGTCGGCGTTGGTATCGGCGGAGATTTTGAAAAATGTGCAATTATGGCAAAACATGCTCTGACACGGCCTGCCGGAGAACATTCGCCAATACCCTATGTGAGTGCACTGGAGGAAGAACTTCTTGAAAAAATTAATTGTCTTGGCATAGGCCCCGGCGGATTGGGAGGTACAGTAACTGCTCTGTCGGTAAATATCGAAACCTATCCGACACATATTGCAGGGCTTCCTGTTGCTGTAAACATATGCTGCCATGTCAATCGTCATGCGACAAAGATTATATAAGGAGGGGGTTGGGCTATGACTAAATATATTCATGCACCTTTAATTCAATCAGAAACAGATGAACTTCATTCAGGAGATTATGTTTATATTACGGGAACAATCTATGTGGCAAGAGATGCGGCTCATAAACGTATTTTTGATGCAATGCAAAAGGGCGAGGATATTCCGATACCTCTCGAAGATAATATCATTTATTATATGGGACCATCGCCGGCAAGAGAGGGGCGGGTAATTGGCTCTGCAGGTCCGACAACAAGCAGTCGGATGGATAAGTACACCCCGCTGCTTTTAAATCACGGCCTTAAAGGCATGATAGGAAAGGGAAAAAGAAGTACGGAGGTTTTGAATGCTATTGTAAAAAATGGGGGCATTTATTTTGCTGCGGTTGGCGGTGCCGGTGCGCTTTTATCGAAAGCAATCAAACAATCGGAAGTCATTGCTTTCGATGATTTGGGGACTGAAGCTGTAAGAAAATTGGAAGTGGAGGATTTTCCGGTTATTGTTGTTGTTGATAAACAGGGAAATAACCTATATAATGATGCAACGAAAGCTTATAGAAGTCTATAAGTTATAATGTAAACGTATAAATTATAGAAGCGAGAGAAATATATAGTGGGTATATGGGAAAAACTTACTATATATAGTACATGTAAATAGAATGTAAAAAAAACTTATTAAATTGGAAAAATTGTGTTGACAAACATGTATATGTTGGATATAATAATTCATGCACTGACACAGTGCGCCTTAATTTAATCATTTTTAACAAGTTCGGAGAAATACTCAAGAGGCCGAAGAGGCGCCCCTGCTAAGGGTGTAGGTCGCTAGCGCGGCGCGAGGGTTCAAATCCCTCTTTCTCCGCTCTTTCAAAAAAAGATTAAAAAAGTTTAAAAAAGTAGTTGACAAAATATGACAGCTATGATAAACTAGACAAGCTAATTCGGTGAGAAAACGAAAAAGCAAAGCGAAATAAAAAACTTAAAAAAGTTTTAAAAAACACTTGACAAGCTGTTGAAGATGTGGTAAGATGTAAAAGTTGCTGCGAACAACAACGAAGCAAGCGAAAAAGAACATTGATAACTGAATAATAAGACAATCCCGAAAGATTCTAATGAGAATTT
>CABUBX010000011.1 GCA_902489925.1 uncultured Lachnospiraceae bacterium
ACCATAACAGTAAAGTACATTCAAACAGATTGTCAATTAAAGTGAGTTATACTAGGACAGCGCTTTTATGCTCACGGCGCAAAATCGTATAAATATCTTCAGAAACGGAAAGTCTTGTCTGTGAATCTAATGCAGAAAATGGTTCATCTAAAAGGAGAAGCTTCGGTTCAAGGGCAAGTGTGCGAATCAGAGCGGCTCTTTGACGCATACCGCCGGATAACTGGGACGGTTTTGCATCTTTAAAACCGGACAAGCCGTAATCATTTAACATTTTATCAATCAGTGTTTTTTTAGTATCGGACATTAGGTGACGGATTTCAAGGCCGAGCGTTATATTTTTGTAAATAGAGCGCCATTCAAAAAGGTGGTCTTTTTGAAGCATATAGCCGATATCTGTTTCGGTGGCGGATGTTTTTGCTGTATGGAGACGGATTTGACCGGCGGTTGGTGTTAAAAGTCCGAAAATCAAAGAAAGGATTGTTGATTTTCCGCTGCCGCTTGGACCGATAATTCCGAGAAATTCATTTTCATAAACATCAAAGGAGATATTTTCAACAGCCTTTGTCTCACCGACAAGCGTGTGATAAGAAAAATCGAGCTTTGAAATCTCCAAAACCTTATTCATTGGGCAACCTCCTGTAAAGAATATATAACTATAGTATGACGAGAAAGTCATCAGGGTGTGTGTGTGTGACTTGCGGGTAGTCCTTCCAAAATCTGTCCGTGGCGCTTCCTTTTGACTTGCGGGTAGTCCTTCCAAAATCCGTCCGCTGCGCGTCCGTCGTGCTACGCACTTAAAGATTTTGTCAGTATCGCCCCGGCAAAAGTAAATGCCTGCTTCGCAGTCGCTTCCTTTTGCCTTGCGGGCTGTAAAAAGTAGTTAACAATTTTGTAAAAGTATGTTATACTGTTGGTGTCCATTCTTTGGAGGAAAGGAGATTGAATATGGAAAAGAAAAATTCTAAAGCCGTTGTGATTTGTATTACTTTTGTGATTATTGCACTTGCGGCAGGTATATTTATAGGTTGGACGATGGGCAAGAGCCGCAATACATCAGAGACGGATACCCCGGCAGTTTCAGAGTCCTTTGATGAGAGCGAGAGTCAGTCTCAGACAGAGTCGGAAACTGAGCCGGAGACACCGTCAGAGACAGATTCCGAAAATACTGAGGTTGTTGTGACGGTTGGTGACAGCAAGGTTGATATGAAGGAAATCAATTATCGCCTGTACTCACTGAGAAATTATTATATTCAGGCTTACGGTGAGGAACCGTGGAATGAACCGGTTGATGAAAGCGGAGTGACAGTTGCAGAGGCTGCAAAGAATCAGCTGAATGATGATATTGTCCGCACAGAGATTTTAGTGGATAAGGCGGCCGATTACGGTGTTGAGGCAACAGAAGATATTAAAAAGGCGTGTAAGGCAGATGCGCAGCAGCTTATTGACGGTCTCGGCGAAGACATCTGCAGGGAATTTGGCCTTACCCTTGAAGGCGTTGAGCGTGTTTATTTAAAACGTGAGATTTCAACACAGGTCATGACAGCAATCAACGATAAGATTAGAGAAGAACTTCTTGAAGATGAGGCGAATAAGGCTCTTGATGATGCAGAGCTTGAGATTAAAATCAGTGAAGGCTACGAGGCAAAATATCAGGAGATGAAGAACTCGTATACAATTAGTTATGCTGATATTTGGGATAACATTGTTGTAGGTTCGGTAGGTTAATATAATGAAATATTTACATGTAGTGAAAGCAAAGTTTTTAGAGCGGCCGAACCGTTTCATCGCATTGGCGGAGGTTGACGGCTGCGTGCAGAAGGCGCATGTGAAGAATACAGGTCGGTGTCGGGAATTGCTTATTTCCGGCACTGATATTTTTTTAGAGGAAAATGATAATCCTGCACGAAAAACAAAGTATTCTTTGATTGCGGTCAATAAAAGCGGACGGCTCATCAATATGGATTCGCAGATTCCCAATGCGGTAGTTGCTGAATATATCGAAAAAGGCGGTATTTTCGGAAGTGATGCTGTCGGGAAGATTAAAGTGCGGCGCGAGAAAACATATAAGGATTCCCGTTTTGATATTTATGCTGAACTGGAAAACAGAAAAATATTTATTGAAGTTAAGGGTGTAACGCTTGAGGAGAATGATATTGCACGTTTTCCGGATGCACCGACCGAGAGAGGACTTAAACATATCCGGGGACTTATGGACGCCGTGACAGACGGATATGAGGCTTATATTGTTTTTGTGATTCAGATGAATGGCATAAAGCATTTTGAGCCGAATGATAAAACGCAGCCGGAATTTGGCAGGGCACTTTGTGAGGCACAGGCTGCAGGCGTACATATGCTTGCTTTTTCGTGTGATGTGACTGAAAGCAGTATTGAAATTTGTGATGAAGTGCCGGTGCATCTGCCTTGTCAGGCTGTCCCAAATATGCGATAATAAGATGCGATAAACTTGATATTAGGATATATAAAAGCATTTAGAAGATACATTAACGTATTTAGAACAGGGGAAAAATAATGAGCAGATATGATTCTTTAAATCCCGTACAGCAGGAGGCCGTGTTTCATGTGGACGGGCCTCTTTTGATTCTCGCAGGGGCGGGTTCGGGAAAAACAAGAGTATTAACACATAGAGCAGCCTATATGATTGAGGAAGCGGGCATTAATCCGTGGAATATTATGGCCATCACTTTTACGAATAAAGCGGCCGGTGAGATGCGTGAGCGTGTCGATAAGATTGTCGATTACGGCTCAGAAGATATATGGGTCAGCACATTTCACTCGTCCTGCGTTCGGATTTTAAGACGCTATATTGACAGGCTTGGCTATGATAAAAACTTTACGATTTACGATACGGACGACCAGAAGATTGTCATCAGAGATGCCTGCAAAAAATTAAATATTGATACAAAGATTTATAAAGAGCGCATGATGATGTCGGCGATTTCTAAAGCAAAGGATGAGATGATTGGGCCGGAAGAATACGCCCTGAAGTATCCGGGCGATTATGCCAAGTCGAGGGTTGCAGAGGTTTATAAGGAATATCAAAAAGTACTTAAAAAGAATAATGCGCTTGATTTTGACGATTTGCTTTTTAAGACTGTTGAACTTTTTAAATTAAATCCCGATGTATTGGAATATTATCAGGAACGTTTCAAATATATTATGGTGGATGAGTACCAGGATACAAATACGGTGCAGTTTAAATTTATAAGTCTGTTGGCTTCAAAATACAGGAATCTCTGCGTTGTCGGTGATGATGACCAGTCAATTTATAAATTCAGAGGTGCCAATATTTATAATATTCTGAATTTTGAAAAGGAATATCCGGATGCGAAGGTCATTAAGCTTGAGCAGAATTATCGTTCGACAAAGAATATTCTTCACGCGGCCAATGATGTTATTCATCATAATTCCGAACGTAAGGTGAAGAAGCTTTGGACGTCCAATGACGAGGGTGAGAAAATTGCGTTTCAGCAATATAACGGTGAGCTTGAGGAAGCTGAAGGCATTGTGACAGAAATCAGGGATATGGTTGATAAAGGTCAGGCGGCATATCATGACTGTGCTGTTTTATACCGGACAAATGCCCAGTCCCGTGCACTTGAGGAACGTTTTGTTGTTAAAGGTGTGCCTTACCGTATTGTCGGCGGACAAAACTTCTATCAGCGCAAAGAAATCAAGGATTTACTTGCCTATTTAAAAACCGTCGATAATGGAATGGATGATTTGGCAGTGCGCAGAATTATTAATGTGCCAAAACGAGGCATCGGAATTACTTCAATTAATAAGGTCAGTGATTATGCCGTATATAACGGTATGAGTTTCTTTGAAGCCTGCAAGGAAGCAAAAGAGATTGCGGGACTTGGGCGTGCTGCGGATAAAATTAAAGATTTTGCAGATGCTATTCTTGTATACAGAAGTAAACTTGAGTATCTTGGTATTTCAGGTGTCATGGATGAAATCATCGAAAATACAGGCTATGTTAAAGAACTGGAGGCTGAGGAGACACCGGAGGCTCAGAGCCGAATTGAGAACATTGACGAATTAAAGAATAAGATTGCAGAGTTTGAAAGTGCAAACAGCGAGGGAACTCTGACGGAATTTCTTGCGGAGGTATCGCTTGTCGCGGATATTGACAGCATGGATGAGTCCGATGACAAGGTTGTATTGATGACACTGCACAGCGCCAAGGGGCTCGAATTTCCGTATGTTTATATGAGCGGTATGGAGGATGGTCTTTTTCCGAGTTATATGTCTATTGTCAGTGATGACGAGACTGCGATTGAGGAGGAACGGCGTCTTTGCTATGTCGGCATTACAAGGGCAATGAAGCGGCTGAAACTGACCTGCGCCAAAACACGCATGGTTCAGGGGCAGACGCAGTATAATAAGGTGTCACGCTTTGTGAAGGAAATTTCCCGCGATTTAATTGAAATGAGCGGTGTCATCGAAAAGGAAAAAACGGTTGAGCTGTTTTCAAATTTTGCAAGTCATGTGAAGCCTTATACAGCGAACGGCAGCGCTTTTTCAAATCCGTACGGCAATCCTTTCGGCAATGGCAGCGGAACTTCGGTACGAGGTTTCAGACAGGCTACTGAGATTCAAAATAACGGCAAAAAGACAGATTTGAATACTTTGCTCGGCCAGGGAAGAATTATGCGCGGCAGTGATTTGTTTGATAAAAAGCCGGGAGGCGTGCGAAAAAATGTCCAGACACCGACAGCGATAAAGAAACAAACGCTTGATTATGCAGTTGGCGATACGGTGCGTCATATTAAGTTCGGCATCGGTACGGTCGTGGAGATTAAGGATGGCGGCAAGGACTACGAAGTGACCGTTGATTTTGAAAAATGCGGTGTGAAAAAAATGTTTGCTTCCTTTGCGAAGCTACAGCTTGTATAAACAAAGTGTACGTGGTATACTAGAAATAAGTTTAAATGTCGGGAAAGGAGAAGATGACTATGAGCAAAATCGAAGACATTTTAAAATTGGCGAAGATTACAGAAGCCATTCAGAAAAAAGAGATTTCTGAAGAAAAGAAAAAAACAGTGGGTATTGTATTGGCAGTGATTGCAGCGGCAGCAGTTGTCGGCGTAATTATCTTTGCGGTTTACAAGTATTTATCAGCAGATGATTATGATGATTTTGAAGATTTTGAAGACGATTTCGATGATGACTTTGAAGATGATTTTGAAGACATGGACGATTTTGAAACACCGGAAGAAGCGGAAACAAAAGAAGATTGATTTTACAGGCAAAACCCCGTCGCATATAATTTGCAACGGGGTTTTTATTATGAAAGTGTTTTATTGCTTTGAATTAATTTTCTATATTTACCGGGTGTTGTATTTATAATTTTTACAAAAAGTCTGGAAAAATGCTGAGAGTCTTTTAGTCCGATCGCAAGTGCGATATCGACGAGGGGCAAATTAGTTGTTTCCATTAAATGAATAGCTTGGTTAATCCTATAAATATTAATATAGTTTGCTAGTGTCAGATGCATATGCTGTGAAAAAATTTTACTTAGGTAGCGAGATGAAATGTTTAGTGTTTCAGCAATATCGGAGACTAAAAGTTTTGTTTGATAATGTTCGGAAATATATTGCAATGTATAAGCAATATAGTGATTTTGAGCATGAACATTGGAGGTCAGCGGACTGTTTTTTGAAACTTGTTCCAAAATGTAAAGCATCAGCTGCGCAAGATGCAGATTGGTTGAAACACAGGCGAAGTTCTCATTTCTTTTATAAATGCCGACGATGGATGTTACTAAATTGAATAGTAAAATATTGGAGGGCTGGCGATAGTAAAAATTGCAGTGAAAAAGTAAGGCGTCTGTGAGCGAAATAGAAAACTCAGACGTCTTTTTCACTAAAATGTGTGAAAATATATCCGGATTAAAATGAATATGTAAAAATTCACATTCATCTTCAGGAACCTCGAAGGAGTGAACGGTATTTGGTAAAATCATAATGAAATCATTTTTATCGCAGATAAGATCAGTTCCGTTAATATTCATACGGCAGTGCCCGGAAGTAATAAGATACACTTCAAAGCTTGTATGTATATGTTTTCCAAAAAAATACGGTGCAGTTCTTTTTTTGTATACATGCGCCGGAAATAGACGAACAGGAAAGGTTAAAGTTATAATAGTCAGATTGTTCAGTTGTTAATGTTGAAAGATACATATTCCGTTCCTTTCTAAAGTTGTAAGTTTTAATGTGATGTCAAAAAATATAAAATATGAAATATGGACCATTTAAAGTATACAACGTTAGAGTTTTTATGTAAAGATAAATTAAGTGTTTGGGAGGAGGGGAGAATAAAGTGAATGTGAGTTCCGAATTATACAAAAGTGAAGAAAAAGCAGGCTGTTTTAGACAAGAAATGTAAAATGAGTAGTGGTATGATTAAATTAAATATATAAACTGTTAAAAACATACAGATTTTTGTACAAAATAAATAAGAAGGTTTATTGGAAAAATGATGATAAATAAAAAAATAATTGTTATAACGGGAATTTTACTGACAATATTAATTGCCGGTTCTGCTTGTGGAGTAACGGAAAAAGAATCACAAACAGAAGAAGATACATTTGCTATGCAAATAGTTACAACAATTTCTGATGAGGAATATGAATTTTATAAAGAATGTGTTCAAAAAGATTATAAGGGCAAAGATGAAGATGAGATAAGAAAAAGAACGGAAATATTTGCAAAAGAACTTTATGCCCAATATACACTGGGAGAAAAATATGATCTGTGTAAGCCGTATTCGTTTGGAAGCTTAAAATTGGACTTGGTTTCTGAAAATAAGCAAAGGCAGGCGAAAGCAGATGCCGGTGAAATTATTTACGGGCCGGTGGAGTATAGTTTGGATGAATATTTAGAATATACACGTACAAATCTTAAAACACAAATTATAAATTATCTTGTAAAAGAGCAGGATGAGAGTGTCGAAGCGGCAGCACAGGATTATTGGAAAGAGAATAAAGATTCTTTTAAGATTCTTGAATCGGTCGAATATAGTGTCAATGGTGAAATAAAAAAGATTGTAAAAGATGAGTTTGCAACATTGGAAAAAACAGAAAGCGAGCTTTTTCTAAGACTATATGAAGGCGAAGAAGGTGACGAATTTACATTTTCCGGTGAAGAGACTTTGAAAATGAAGATTTTGAAAAAAGATTATGAGGTCGTTGATATTGAAACGGATAAACAGATGGTGCTGAAAGAATATATTACCAATGTTTATTATCCAGAGCTTATAAAAAAAGCGATGGAAAGTAGTTTATTACAGTTTGAATTAACTCAAAAATAGTATGGAGGATGTACTGTTTTTGATTTAAGAAATAAAAAGAAGGAAGGAAACAATTATGAAAAAAGGTGTTATTAAAAGAGCGCTTGCTTTTGCACTCGCTGCTGCAATGACAGTAACGATGTTTCCAAATGTGGGAAATAGTCGTGTAATTGAAGCAAAAGCTGCATCAATAGTGACAAATGAAAACCTATTTAAAAACCCTACATATGAGGAAGGGGTTGAGTTGGGGGCACATACTGAAGAAACACAGTTTAACAAATTAGGAAACTGGTTTGCATATTCGGAAGGAGAGCAACTGACAGTACAAAAAGTACAAAATAATGCACATAGCGGTAACTGGGCTGTTTCTCTTAGTGCGGCAAATGATGCTTTGGAGCAGGATGTGTCAGGATTAACAGTTGGTGCAAACTATAAAGTTTCTGTATGGGCGAAGAATACGAATCCATCTGCTGTCAGAGCATGGTTATGTGTGAAGTGGTACGGTGGAAGCGAACAAAAAGTATTGCTTAATTCTTCTGAATACAAAAGATACGAAATTCCGTTTACTTATACCGGAGATAATACAGGAAAGAATATGAGAGCTGCCATTTGGGTAGAAAATGGCGGAGCCGGTAATGTATACGTTGATGACTGGACAATGGAAATTGACAGTGATATTAAAAGCTTAAGTGCCGTAAATGGTGCAATAACAGCAGAGTACAAAGCAGATTATGCCGGAAATATGTCTGCAGATGATTTTGATATTTCTTATACATCCTCATTAGCACCGGAAGTATCAAAAAAAATTGAAGTTACAAATTCAAGTACAGCAGGCAAAGTGTTGACAATCAATTTTGCTGAAATTGAAAAAAGTCCATTAGAACAAAAAATTACAATTACAGCAACATATAAACCTTCTAAACAGCCATTCATCGTAGACTTTGATTTGGCGGCATCAGGCGAAGGTCTTGTTGAGGCTGTCCTTACTGAAATTCAGGCAGAAAACGGACGTGTCGTTGCACAGCTTGATGCAGTTCCGACTGTAGCGCCTAAAAAAGAAGATTTTGTTGTTGAATATAAGATTAATGATGGTGAATTTACGCCGGTAAATGTTAAAGATTTTGTTTATGACAAAGATGCAAAGAATGTTACAATGACATTTGATAAAATTTCAGGCGCAGCAGATACAAAAAATGTTACTGTTAAAGTAACATACAAAGATGTAGAAAAAACAGCAGATTTTGTTGTAGAGCTTGGAAATGGCGTAATTTATTATGTTGATGCAACTATGGGACAGGATACAAATAATGGTACAAGTCCAGAGACAGCATGGAAGTCAATTGACAGAGTAAATCAGGAAGTTTTTCAGCCGGGAGATCAAATTTTGTTTAAGGCGGGTGAAGAATGGACTGGCGCATTGAAGCCTCAGGGCTCCGGTGTTGACGGTGCTCCTATTGTAATTGCAAGTTATGGTGAAGGTAAGAAGCCTTTGTTAAAGCCGGGCGCTGACTGGAAAATTTCTCATATGAATGTTGCAAACAGAACAATTTGGGGTCCTACAGTAAATAATGTAATTACTTTCCTCAATCAGGAATATTGGGAAGTTAGAGATTTAGAGCTGTATGATCCGACATATGCTAACAATGCAAGTACAAGAGTATATCGCAGAGGTATTAATGTTTCAGCAGAGGATGCCGGTGATTTACATTATTTTAAATTTGATAATTTGACAATTCATGGTTTTAGAGGCCCTAATGATAATGATGGTAAATCATCAGGCGGTATTATTATGACAGTGACAACAAATTTAAATAATCCATCTAAGCGTGTGCCTACCGCAGTTCATGATATCAGTGTTACAAACTGCGAATTATATGATTTAGGAAGATCCGGTATTAACTTTATTTCTCCATGGACAACAAGACAGGGGGATAAATGGAATAAATACCAGAGCTTTGGTTACAAAGGTTTAGGTGATTGGAAACCGTATGAAAGATTTACATTAACTAATAATATTATTCATGATATTGACGGTGACGGAACAATTGTTGATGGATGTAAAGACGTTTTGGTTGCCCATAATACCGTTTATCGTACAGTATTAAATTGCTGGTATGGCGTTGGCTTATTTAACTGGAATTCAGATAATGTTGTGTTTGAATATAACGAAGTTTATGACGCTTCACCTGCCGATGCTTTATTACAGGGCGGTGATGGACAGGGTATCGAGATTGATGCGTTAAATCAAAATACAGTTGTACAGTACAATTATCTGCATAATAATGCAGGCGGTGTGTTTATGTGGTGCTGTACACCGGATTTAAGAGGATTTAATGGTATTTATCGCTACAATATCAGTCAAAATGACGGAGCAAAGCATGGTGTTATTGACTGGAGACCGGGACATGAAGGCAGTATGGCGTATAATAATACGATTTACCTTGATGGCGGCATTGACAGAGAATGGCTTAAAAATGGATATACCCAAGGAAAGAGCGATGCTAAGTTCTATAATAATATTGTTGTGAATAAAGGTAATATGACACTTGGTGCAGGCTTTAATGAGCGGGAAATCGATTATGAAAGTAATATTTTTGTAGGATTTGATCAAGTTCCTACAAACGATAGTACAGTTATTCAGGAAGATCCTATGTTTGTTGCACCGGGTACAGGTGGCAAAGGTATTCATACACTTGAAGGCTATAAGCTTCAGGCAGGTTCACCGGCTATTGACGCAGGTGTAAATATTGAAAATAACGGTGGAAAAGATTATTTTGGTACACCGCTGACAGACGGAAAAACGGATATTGGTGCTGCAGAGTTTGTTTCTTTGGATAAGTCCGGCCTTCAGGCATTAATTGAACAGGCAGAGGCTGTAAACAAGGACATGTATACAGAGGAAACAGTTGCTGTACTTGAAGAAAAATTGCTTTCTGCTAAAGATGTATTAAATAATGCAAAGACTCAGGAAGAAATTACAGAAGCAGAAACTGCTTTAAAAGCGGCAATAGAGGGACTGACAGAGAAGCCTCCGGTGCTTGATAAGGCGCAGCTTGAATCCTTAATTGCACAGGCATCAAAGGTAGATAAAACAAAATATACCGAAGAAAGCGTGAAAGCACTTGAAGAAGCTGAGGCAGCAGCAAAAACAGTATTACAGACAGCAAAGACTCAGGAAGAGGTTGAAGCAGCAGAAAAAGCTTTAAAAGCAGCACTTGACGGTCTGAAAGAAAAAGCACCTGTATTAGTATTAGATAAGGCGCAGCTTGAATCTTTAATTGCACAGGCATCAAAGGTAGATAAAACAAAATATACCGAAGAAAGCGTGAAAGCACTTGAAGAAGCTGAGGCAGCAGCAAAAACAGTATTACAGACAGCAAAGACTCAGGAAGAGATTGAAGCAGCAGAAAAAGCTTTAAAGGCAGCACTTGACGGTCTGAAAGAAAAAGATAAGAAGCCGGGAGAAACAGACAAACCAGGTAAACCGGGCAAACCAAATGGTAATAATCCTGATAAAAATGATACTCCTAAAACAGGCGATGATACAAATCCAATGCCATTAGTAGGTGTTTCTGTTGTATCATTATGTGCAATTATTTTTGTAATAAAGAAAAAATGGTTCTAGTAACCATATCTGTTTAAAAATTAGCTTAATACAAAATTATTGTAAAACCAATTGATTTAAACAAGGGCAGAGCTGACGTTAATATTAGTCAGCTTTGCCCTTATTTTTTGTACGCTTTGGATATTAAATAGCCCGTGTAAATGAGATTACAGGCCATATTTTTGTATTTTGTTAAGCAGTGTCTGACGGCTGATATCAAGCTGTTTGGCCAGCTTTGAGTGATTCGGGCAGGCTTTGAGGCACTTTTGCAAAAAGTCCTTTTCAAAGGCCTCGGAAGCCTCACGGAGTGTTTTAATTTCGTCAGACGGTTGCTCATATATAGGGGCGGAGGACTTTACAAAAGCCAAGCTGTCCTTATCGGCCGGTGATTTTGGATGCAGAGTATTTGTGATATATAAGGGAATGTCATCAACCTGTAAAAACGGTGTATTGGCAAAAATACAGGCGCTTTCAACTGCATTTTTTAATTCGCGGACATTGCCCGGCCAAGGGTAGCGCAGAAAAATGTCGAGAACCTCCGGTGAAAGTCCAATGATTTGATGTTCATTTTCTTTATTGCACAATTCGATAAAATGGTTGGAAAGGATGGGGATATCCTCGGTGCGCTTGCGCAGCGGCGGTATTTCTAAAATGACAGAGCTTAGGCGGTAAAATAAATCGCTGCGCATCTTCCCTGAATTGACGCAGTCAAAGGGGTCTTCATTGGTCGCTGCAATGACGCGGAAATCGGTATGGATGACTTTTTCAGAGCCCAGCTTTCGTATCTTTTTATCTTCGAGTGCTTTTAAAAGCTTGGCCTGCATGGACAAATCCAGTGAATTGATTTCGTCTAAGAATACAGTGCCGCCGTTTGAAAGTTCAAGGATTCCCGGACGGTCGGTTGAACCGGTATAAATTCCTTTTTCTGTGCCGAAAAAAATACTTTCCAGCAGGGTTGACGGAATGGCAGCACAGTTTTGAGCGTAGAAGGTTTTGTTTTGACGTCGGCTGATGCTGTGAATAGCCTCGGCGACAATTTCCTTTCCTGTACCGGTTTCTCCGCAAATCAAAACATTGGCATTAAAATTTGCCAGCTGCATAATCTGCATTTTTAAATTTTGTATGCCCGGCGATATGCCGACAAAATCAGAAAGCAACGCCGGACCGTTTTTCTTTTTGTCGATGGATTTGAGAACAATCTTTTTCAGTGCTTTATATGAGCCTGAATCAGCGGCTCTTGAAATACAGGCAGCGCCGATAATGCGTTCATTAAGTATAATCGGATAAATACTCTCCATTAAAAGAGAGGATGGGCCGTTTACCGGACGTTCATAAACAAGGTGGTTTAAAGTTGTGATGCCTTGCAGCGCCTTTAAAAATGTACTTTCTTCGGGTTTAATACCTTCAAAAACAGACATGAAATGCTTGCCAATCCATTCGCTTGTCGGAATAGGAAGATCGGATTTCATTTCATCGCGAAATATTTTAAAATAACGTATGATGCCATTTGTGTCTATGATACATATGGAATCGGCTAAGATTTCCATTTTAATAATTTGGTGAATATAGTTTTCAATCATAGTAAGTCCCTCGGTGTAAGAATTTATGGATAGTGCCAAAATAAATTGACAGCACACTGCCTAATATTTTAGACACTTTTTGGAAAAAGTGCAATATGATTTTAAAAATTAGGTCATTTTATAAGGTTTTTTCGTGCTTTTTATGTCAAAAAATAAATTGGCACGGTTTTTGCTGTATATTATAGTGGGATTCAAAACTAAATTAAAGGAGAGAGAAAAAATGAGTAAGAGTGTTTTGAAAGATTCATTTTTCATCGGACTTGCGCTGTTTGCCTTATTTTTCGGCGCGGGAAATCTTGTGTTTCCTCCATCGGTTGGCCTTCTGTCCGGTGAAGACTGGTTTACCGGCGCGATTGGTCTGGTAATTTCAGGTGTCCTTTTACCTGTAACAGGTATCTGGGCGATTAATAATGCAGGCGGCAATGCAAAGAAGCTTGCACATCATGTACATCCGAAATGTTATACAATCTTTTGTGTTATCGGATGGATTATCGGTTCTATGGGTTCAACATTACCGCGTGCCTGTGCGGTGACAATGGAGGTTGGTATTCAGCCGTTATTTCCAAGTGTTCCGGCATGGCTTGTGGCGGCCGTATTTTTTGCACTGACATTTTTATTGGCAAAGGATTCAGGGTCTGTTGTCGATAAGGTCGGAAAATATTTGACGCCGACATTGCTTGTCATTTTGGCAATCGTTTTAATTAAGGGAATTATTATGCCAATCGGTGAGCCGGCGCCGGCGGTCATTGACAATTCTTTTACAAATGCCATGTATCAGGGATATGTCATCGGTGATTTGTCAATTGCGATTATGAGTGGTAATGTATTTGTATACGCGATTAAAGCTAAAGGCTACGGAAGAAAAGATGAGAAGAAAGCGCTGTTTATGGTCGGCGTGTTCTGCTTTATTGTTATGAGTATTGTTTATGTTGCGATGATTTATGTAGGCGCTACAGCGAGCAGCGTATTTCCGGCAGATACACAGCAGGCACCGCTGCTTGTCGGTATTATCGAGAGAGTTTTAGGAAACATCGGAAAAGTGTTTATGGCAATTATTGTTTCCCTTGCCTGCCTGACAACAGCCGTGACAATTGCTTCTGCGGTGGCATCATTTTTCAGTGATTTATTTAAGAATAAAATTACATATACACAGGTGCTTGCGTTTGTATGTATCGTGTGTCCGTTAATTTCTTTAGTCGGCCTGACAAATCTTATTTCTATTTTACTGCCGATTATGATGATTTTTATGGCGCCGATTATCGTGATTACATTCCTGGGCCTTATCGACCCATGGCTTCCAAATGACGGCATCTATAAATTTGCCTGTGGTGCATCTTTACTTTTCGGAGTATTTGATGTGCTTATGATGCTGATGCCTACAAATCCTATTGTAGCTGCAGTAGTGAATTTTATTCCTCTGGGAAGTGCGGGCTTTTGCTGGCTGATTCCAAGTATTATTGGTGGCGTCATCGGATACTTTGTTTATAAAGGTAAACCGAGACAGTTTTATGTCGAAGAAGGACAGGGAGAATAATGGATACAATTCTTTTGAATGGAAATTTTCATACACTGGATAAAGCTTATCCGCACTGCAGTGCGATGGCTGTTAAAAACGGTGTTATCATTGCCCTCGGTGACAGTGATGAAATAAGAAAGCTGGCAACGGAAACAACTAATGTCATTGATTTGAAGCAAAAAACAGTTGTTCCGGGATTTGTGGATTCACATCTTCATTTTATGGCTTATGCACAATTTGCGCAGGTGATTAACCTAAGCGAGACAAAATCCTTTGATGATGTGCGTGAAATATGCATCAAGGCGCTTCCTAAATATGAGGGAACGAAAAACTGGATGCAGGCAGGCTCTTTTAATCAGGACTTTTGGGATAAAAAGGAAATGCCGACACGCAAAGATGTTGATACAATTTCAAGGGATATACCGATTGTTTTGCGCCGTGCATGTATGCATATGAGTGTCTGTAATACAAAAGCGCTGGAATTGATGGGAATTTTAGATGCCCGTGAAGGTGAAAATGATTTGACTATCGGCTATTATGGGGATGGTACGCCAAACGGTATTGTCTATGAGATGGCTCAGAAGCTATACATGGACATATTGCCTGAACCGAGCTTTGAAGATATGCAGAATATGATTATCGACGCCTGCATGGATGCGGCGGCGAAAGGTATTACGGAAGTCCATACAGACGATTTTATTCTTGATTTGCCGGATGGCGGAAAAACTTTTATGGCTCTGTACCAGTCTCTGGCGGCAGAGCATCGTTTGCCGATTCGAATTTATCAGCAGTGTTCCTTGCGTGAGCCGGAAATTCTTAAGGAGTTTTTGGAAAACGGTCACTGTACCGGGGAAAATTTTGGATTTTACCGAATTGGGCCTTTGAAGCTGATGTGTGACGGTTCGCTTGGCGCACATACGGCATGGATGCTAAAGCCTTATAAAAATGATTTGGGGACAACAGGTATACAGGCAGAATCCGACGAAAAGCTGTATACTTTGATGAAAATGGCGCATGACCATGGAATGCAGATTGCGATTCACTGTATTGGCGATGCGGCGCTTAATCAGGCGCTGACCCTGTATGAGCGCATACAGAGAGAAAATCCGAGAACAGACTGCCGTCATGGTATTGTGCATTGTCAGATTATGGATGAAGCCCAGCAGGACAGATTTAAAAAATCGAATATATTGGCCTACATACAGCCGATTTTCATTAAATCCGATATGAATATTGTGGATGATTGTGTCGGCGAAGATTTAGCAAGACAAAGCTATAACTGGCGAAGATTTGAAGATTTAGGGGTACATCAAAGCGGCGGCTCTGATTGTCCGGTAGAGCCTTTTGATATTCTTCCGAACATGGAATATGCCATCACCCGCACAAATCCACAAACAGGTCAGTCATGGTATCCTGAAAATGCGGTGACAAGAGAGGAAGCATTGAAAATCTTTACCCTTGAAGGTGCCTACGCCTCATTTTCCGAAAATCAAAAGGGCAGCCTTACTGTCGGAAAATATGCGGATTTGGCAGTTTTGGACAGAGATATTCTTGCGATTGAAGCCGGGGATATTCATAATACGCAGGTGCTTATGACAATGGTTGAAGGTAAAATTGTGTATCATAAATAAAAAGATGACAGTGCCGTTTTGAGGTTATTTCTCAAAATGGTACTGTCATTTTTATTGCGTGCGATGCAGCACATAATCAAGAACCGTGTGAATCGGTTTAAAGAGCAAAAGGCAAATGATGACATCGCCGATACATTGAACGATAGAAAATGGGATTCCGGATATCCAATAGGCAAAGGCCGAAGCCGGTCCGCCGATAAAGAAATAAGGAATCGCACATAAAGCACCGAAGGAAAAACCGTAAATTCCCGAAATCATACTCCAAAAGATGACGGACGTATGTTTGCGCAGGGCTAAAGTGATGAGTGCCTGAAGGGGCCATATGTAAAGATAGTTCACCCACCATATGCCAAAGCCGTAAAAGATGCCTTCTAAGAATATAAAGGCAAATATAATAAAAAATACTTTTTTTCCTAAAAATAAGGTGTATAAAATAAAAAGGAGTGTAACTAATTCGATATTGGGAAGAAAGCCGAGGGCAACCTGAACCGCAAAAACAATGGCGGTCAGAAGTCCCATCACGACAATCTCCCATGTTTTTTTACTTTTCAATTAATAACCCTCTTTGAGTGTCAATTCAAATTTGTCACCGTCATAAATTGGTGTGGCATCAATGGCGGTATTAACCATCTCTCCGCCTTTAGTAATGCACCACCATTGCTGCGCGTCATCATCGGCTGTTTCGCTGTCAACAGTTAAAATATAAAGGCCGTACGGACCTTGCTCGCCTTCGATGAGCTTGTCTTTAAGCAGCACTTCACCAAGATAGGCAGCATCCGTCGTATAAGAAAATGCTTTTTCGCTGCCGTCACCATGAATGACCGTCACTTCAATCTTTTTTGAGCCTTCTTTTGTTTCAGGTTTAAATTTCATGTACAGCAGACCGGCTGCGGCAATAAATAAAACTAAAATAACGGCGGCAATTATTGTACTTTTTTTCTTCATTGTAAATCCTCCAAAATTAAATGATGTTATTTAAAAGATATATTTTTAGTCAGTATACGCTGACAAAGAGACCACGAGCGAATGACATCTTCATAAGTCCTGCATTCAATCGTATAGGTCTTTGCGTCAGGCAGAGCCGTATCAAGTTGTTTTAAAAGGTGCTCTGCCGGGATGCTTCCGCAATCAAGTGCCTTGTGGCTGTCACTTTTTCCGTCATTGTTATGAAGATGGACGTGACGGATAAAAGGCGTCATGTCGTTTGCCCATTGTATCGGTGAAAAGTCGGACCAGCAATTGGCGTGGCCGATATCAAGGCAAAGCCCAAAGGCAGGATGTGAAATCAACTTTGCTGCCTGCACTAAAGACTCCGGAGACGAATCAAAGACATTTTCAGCCAATATTTCTATTGAAGTATCTTTATCATCCAAAAATTCATGATAAAAGTCTGCAATTCTTTCAGCAAGCCCAATCGTCATATAGATTTGCGGAAGATAGCAGGAATGAAAAATAATTTTTTTTGCATTGAGCTTTTTGGCTGCTGTGTAGGCTTCATTATAGCGGCGCAGCGTCACCTTTCGGATTTCACTGTCATAGGCCATTGGGTTTAAGTCTAAAAACGGACCGTGCAGTGTTAAGTGTTCACATTCCATATAGTCGAGACGCTTTTCGTAGGCAAGTAATGTCTGCGATAAATTATCAAGATTATCTGAAATGGAAAATTCAATGCTTTCTACACCCATATGCGTTTGACGTATAATATCACGCATTTGACTGTCTGAAAGCAGATGGCTGAAATAAATCATCATATCCTCCTTAGGTTCATCGTGATTTACTGCGGTTTTTTGGAGAGAAGGCAGATTGTTTCACAATGCACCGTATTTGGGAACATATCGACACAGCAGGCCTTTTCGACACGGTAGCCCCTTGCAAGCAGTTTTTCCAAATCTCTTGCAAGACTTGTCGGTTTGCATGAAATGTAGACCATACGATTGACACCGTAGTCGATGATTTTATCAAGAGCTTTCGGATGAATACCATCGCGCGGCGGGTCAAGAACAATAAAGTCAGGGCGCTCATTGATTGTATCGAGCATTTTTAATACGTCACCGGCAATAAATTCACAGTTATCAAGATGATTTAAAGCGGCATTTTCCTTTGCTGCCAAAACAGCCTCCTCCACAATTTCCACACCGATGACTTTCTTTGAAACCGGCGCAAGAATCTGCGCAATTGTGCCGGTACCGCTGTATAAGTCAAAGACAGTCTGATTTTTTGTATCACCTATATAATCTCTTGCTTTGCTGTAGAGCACTTCGGCGCCAAGTGAATTTGTCTGGAAGAAAGAAAACGGTGTGATTTTAAATTTAAGCCCTAAAATTGTTTCGTAAAAATAATCTCGTCCCCAAAGAATCCGCGTCTCGTCACTTTGGACAACATCGGCAAGACTGTCATTGATAATGTGAAGTATACCTGTAATCTGTCCGTCAAGCTCAAGAGAAAGAAGACGGGTGCATAAAGGCGCAAGGTCATGGCTTTCCTGACTTGTTGTGACTAAATTGATTAAAATTTCGCCGGATGTCTGGGCACGTCTGATGAGCAGGTGGCGAAGCCAGCCGGTATGCTGCATTTTTTTGTAAAAAGCAGCCGGATATTCTTTGAAATAGTCAAGAACGACAGTAAGAATTTTTGTAAAATCCTCATGGACAATTTTACAGTCATCCGTTGTGAGAATATCGTAGGTGCTTCCTTTTTTATGTAAACCTAAAGAAAGGGGACCGTCTTTAAATTCGTCGCCGAAAGAAAACTCCATTTTATTTCTGTAGCCGAATTGCAGAGGGCTTCCGATAATGCCTTCAAACTGATAGTCGGCGTTATCGTCACTGTCTGTCTGCTGTCCGTCTTTGATGGCGGCATCCAACAGTGCTTTGACCTGACGGCTTTTCATTTTGAGTTGTTCATCATAGGCCATTGTCTGATACATACAGCCGCCGCAGGCCGGAAAGTTTTTGCAGACAGCTGCATTTGTTTCAAGCGGCGATGGCGCTAAAACCTCCATCAGACGGGCTTCAAGGCGGCTGCCCTTTTTCTTATTGATAAGTCCTTTGATTGTCTGACCGGGAATGCCGTTTTTCACAGTGATGATTTGTTCATCGACGCGAACGCGTCCTTTATTGGGAAAGTCCACACTTTCTATAATACCTTCAAAAAATTCACCTTTTTTCATAATTCAATCCTTTTCAATCATATAAACGTTAATGTGCAAAAAACACCGAAGGATAAGCTCAAAAGCCATATCCTCCGGTGCTATTTTAACATAGAAAAAGGGGGTTTTCAATAAATCTTTACTTTATGCAGGCCGCCGCATTAATTGCGGCAACCGCGCCGTCGGCCGCAGCTGTGACAGCCTGACGAACCTGCTTTGCACAAATATCTCCGGCAGCAAAAACACCGTCAATATTTGTCTGCATTTTTTCATTGACGGTAATAAAGCCGTTATCGGTATGCAGACCATCAAAAAGCGATGTATTTGGCACTGAACCGGCATAAAGAAAAATACCGCAGTTGTCATCTTTGATTGTTGTTACTGTATTATCAGTTTCATTTTTTATATCGAGTGCTTCAACATGGTGTTCGCCGTAAACTGCCGAAAGTCGGGAGGAGGTCAATACACGGATGTTTGAAGCAGCCTTCACTTTGTTTAAAAATTCGGGAATACAGCCGAGAGTGTCTTCAAAGTGAATGATTGTGACTGATTTGGCAAATTTTGAAAGGTAAAGCGCCTCTTTGACAGCGCCGTCGGCACCGCCGACAACATAAACATTTTTACCCGCATAGTTTTCAGCAGACTTTGCGGCATTCATACCGATACCTTTGCCCCAAAGACGGTCTTCACCTGTAATATTGAGACGTCTTGGTGTACAGCCAGCGGCGATAATCACTGTTTTCGCAAGATATACATGGGCTTCTTTTCCGTCCGTATCATTTTTAGATACTTCTGTATGAATTTCTTTAATATCACCTTGAAGCTTTGTTTCGATGACTGTTTCGTAAATGATTTCAACACCGGATGCAAGCGCCTGAGCTTTCATACGGTTTGCGAATGTTTCGCCGGTCTCATCTTGAATCAGGGCAGAGTAGTGGGTTACTGTGGAAACTTTTCCGATTGTACCTCCGATAGAAGCTTTCTCAATAACAAGTGTTTTCATGCCGCGGCTGACGGCATAAATGCCTGCGCTGATTCCTGCCGGGCCTGCGCCAATAATAATGATATCGTACATAAAGGTCTTCCTTTCAAAATAATGCGGTTGTTTCTTTGTTGACCTAAATATACTACAAATTTTTGATAAAGTAAAATTATAAATAATTATTTTGCAATAAAAATAAATTATATGATAAAAAGAAAAAAGTGAAGAAAGAAAAAATAAAATCAGCATTATAGACAAAAAGCAACATTTAATTTTAGTGAATATCCCAACTTGTAAAATGAAAAAAACGGAGTATAATGTGAAATATAAATGAAAACGCTTTCAAAAAGGAGGAAGAAATGGCAGCATCTATATACGATGTGGCAAAAAGAGCGGGTGTTTCGATATCGACAGTATCAAGAATATTAAACAATAGTGCCGGTGTCAGCGATAAGAAGCGTAAGGCCGTTATGGAGGCGGTAGCTTATTATCAATATGAGCCAAATCAATTTGCAAGAGGACTTGTAACCCAGACAACCAATATGATTGGTGTTTATATACCGGTTTTAAACGATAGTGTATCCGTGTTTGAGGGTGATTATAATCTTGAGCTGTTTAAAGGAATTGAAGAAACGCTTAATGAGAGTGGATATTCCATGGTTCTTATTTGCGAGAATCGTAAGAGAGAATCAAGTGCAGTGCCAAAGTATTTGGAGTATATTAAGCAAAAAAGAATCGATGGCTTAATTATGAGCAGTTTAACGAATGTCAAAGACCATCGTGCGGATGAGATTGCATTCAGTGAGATTTTAGAAGAAGGCTATCCGATGGTATATATCGGAAAAAAAGTGCATCATAAGGGAATTAATGTCTATGCTCAATTTGAAAAATATACGATGCAGATGATTGATATCCTGATGGAAAATAATCATGAGAATATATTGTTGTATTATCAAGAAGTTCATCAGAGATACATTGACAGTATTTTAGAAAAGTATCGTAAGTATCCAAAGATTCATATATATCCTAGGATGCTTGCCTCAGAAAGTCGATATGATGATATTCTTGCCTATAAGGATGTGAAAAAATATTATATGGATAAAAAGGTAACGGCAGTGTGCGGTATGAGCATTGAACAGACGCAGGTGTTTTTGAATTGCTGTGCCAAGTCAGGAGTTAAGATTCCTGAGCAGTTATCGGTGATATCGGCGGAACATAAAGAAAATCAGGGCAGCCTTTTATATCCTAAAATATCGTCATTCTATGTACCGGCGAGACAAATGGGGCGTGGGGCAGCCAAGCTGCTTTTAGAAAATATTAAGATGCCAACCATGACTTCTGCATCAATGGAATATCAAACAGTATTTTGCCAAAGAGATTCTATAAGACATCTATAGAGATGTCTTATATATTTAAACAATTTGAAAGCGCTTTCAAAAATACGAATGAGAAGGGAGAAAAACTATGAAAGCTATTATGGTTATGTATGATTCATTAAACAGACATATGCTGGAGACGTATGGCTGTGACTGGACGAAAACGCCAAACTTTAATCGGTTAGCTGAAAGAAGCGTTCAGTTTGACAACTGCTTTGTGGGAAGTATGCCGTGTATGCCGGCAAGACGAGAGCTTCACACGGGAAGACCTAATTTTTTCCACAGAAGCTGGGGACCTATAGAGCCTTTTGATGATTCTATGCCGCAGCTTTTAAAGGAGGCGGGAATATATACACATCTTGTCAGTGACCATCAGCATTATTGGGAGGATGGCGGCTGTACTTATCATAATCGATATTCGTCATGGGAAATTTCAAGAGGTCAGGAAGGTGATTTGTGGAAGGCAGATTTATCGTGTCAATATGATAAGAAAACAGTCTTTAAAAATAAAGAGGTGATGCTTTCCTACCCTCCATACACAAGGATGATGACGCATGACTTGGTGAATAGAAATTATATGGATACAGAGGAAAAAACTTCTCAGGCAGTAACCTTTAGGGCAGGCCTTGAGTTTCTTGAAAAAAATCATAAAGAAGACAACTGGTTTTTACAAATAGAGACATTTGACCCACATGAACCGTTTTACACTTTAAAAGATGATAAAGCACTGTATCCGCATACTTTTGTTGGCGACAGTGAGATGGAAGCCGATTGGCCTCCGTATGCACCTGTGGCGGAGGATAAAAATACAATAGAGCATGTTCGGTATGAGTATGCTGCGCTTTTGAGCAAATGCGACCGTTATTTGGGAAAAGTCCTTGATATGATGGATAAATATAATTTGTGGGAAGATACAATGCTTATTGTGAATACGGACCATGGATTTTTATTGGGAGAACATGATTGGTGGGGAAAAACATCGATGCCGATTTTTAATGAAATTTCCCATATTCCACTTTATATTTATGACCCAAGGCGAAAATCCTGCAAGGGTATTCGCAGAAAAGCGATTGTCCAGACAATGGATTTGGCACCGACGCTTTTGGAATATTTTGGCGTCGCTATTCCGAAAGATATGCTTGGAAAGCCTTTGAACGGTGTGATGGATACGGATGAAAAAATCAGAGATTACGCAGTCTTTGGTTATCATGGAAGTCAGATAGATATTACGGACGGACAATATGTCTACATGTATGCGGCACCAAATCCGCAAGTGCCGGTCTATGAATATACGTTAATGCCGACACATATGAGACAAATGTTTCAGCCGGGAGAGCTTCAAAATATAGAGCTGGCAGGTCCTTTTTCGTTTACAAAGGGATGTAAGGTGATGAAAATTAAAAAAGCTGATATGATGGGGGATACAACATCTTTTGGAACAATGCTTTTTAAAATTGACGATGCTGGACAGACTGTTCAAATTCATGATGAAGCAGTGGAAAATGAGATGCGAAACGCGATAAAAGAATGTATGCGGCAAAATGATGCACCATCTGAGCTTTTTGGGCGTATGGGTTTTAGTGTAAATTAAGGAGGAAAATGTTATGGAGAAGAATACATATGCAAAAGCATCGTTTATCGATGTTGTTAAATATTCATTTGGGGGCGTTGGCTCAAACTTGGCATTCTTGCTTGTGATGTCTTATTTGACATTTTTTTATACGGATATTTTTGGAATAAGTTCAATGACCGTTGCCGGTCTGATGATGGTTGCCCGTTTAATTGATGCATTTACAGACCCGTTGATGGGAATGCTCGGTGACCATACAGTGAGTAATTTTGGCAAATATCGTCCGTGGATTATTTTTGGGGCACCGATTTTAGGGTTATTTATATTTTTACTTTTTACTGCACCGAATTTGTCTCCGATGATGAAGGTTGTCTATGCTTATGTGATTTATATTTTGTATTCATTGGCTTCAACAGTTGTGAATATTCCGTATCATGCATTGACACCTGTCATGAGTGAAGACCCCCAGCAGAGAACGGTTATTGTAACATGGAAACAGGGCATGAGCATAGTTGCTCAGTTTATCATCACAATATGGGCATTGCCGCTTGTTGAAGCATTTGGCGGCGGCGCGAAAGGCTGGGCTATTTATGGCGCTTTAATCGGTGTGGCGACAACAGTTTCATTCTGGATTTGTGCATGGGGAGGCAAAAAATACGATATTTGTAAGAAAAGTATAACAGCGCAAAATACAGCAAAATTTAACTTTTTTAAGGATATGAAGCTGCTTTTTAAGAATAAGCCGATGATTATGCTGATGATTGCTTTTGGTACAGATGTTTTGGCAAATGCAACCTGCAGTGCAGTAAATGTTTATTATTTTAAATATGTGCTTCACAGAGAAGACTTAGTTGCAACAACAGCTTCTGTTATGCTGTGGACAGGTATTATCGCAATTCCGCTGCTTCCGATTTTGACAAAGCTTTTAGGAAAGAAGCTTTTATATTGGCTGGGCAGTGCCGCGTCAATTATTCCATTATTAATTTTATGGGTTCGCCCAACTGTCGGAATGACAATCATGATGTCTGCGTTTGGCGTTTTTGGTCTTGTTTCTAAATTCCCAAGCTTCTTAGGATGGGCAATGCTTCCGGAATGTTCAGATTTTGCAGAATGGAAGTTTGGACAAAGAGCAGATGGACTTATGTCTTCATCACTGACTTTTATAAACAAATTGGGAATGGCTGTCGGTGGATTTATTGCAAGCTTTTTCCTAGGACTTGTTAATTTTATTCCGAATCAGGAACAGCCTGAGCAGGTGCTTGGAATGATTGTATTCCTTCGGTTTGGTATGCCGATTTTAGGTTATGTGGCATCGTTGATTTCTATGGCATTTTACGAGATTAATGATAAAAAATACGCGCAAATCAGAGCAGAATTAGATGAACGTTCCGAGAATGCAAAAAGCATTGGCTGATAAGGAATATGCAAAGGAGAATTTCGATATGAATATAAAAGAAAAAATTTCGGAAATGACATTGGAAGAAAAAGCTTCATTGTGCAGCGGACTGAATTTTTGGTATATGAAAGGTATCAAACGTTTGGGCATAGAGCCTATGATGGTGACAGACGGACCTCATGGCCTGCGAAAGCAGGCCGGAGAAAGTGACCATTTGGGCATTAATCAGAGTGTGCCGTCAACATGTTTTCCGACAGCTTCGGCTTCGGCAAGCAGCTGGAATCCTCAAAAGCTTTATGAGGTAGGTACAGCAATCGGTGAGGAAGCGCTTCAGGAAAAGGTTGCCGTAGTTTTGGGACCGGGAACAAATATGAAACGTTCACCGCTGTGCGGCAGAAACTTTGAGTATTTCAGTGAAGACCCGTATCTTGCAGGCGAAATGTCGGCGGCATGGGTAAATGGTGTTCAGAGCAAAAATGTTGGTACATCCTTAAAACATTTTGCTGCAAATAATCAGGAAAAAGCACGGCTTACGTCAAATTCTGTGATTGATGAGCGTACATTGAGAGAAATTTATCTTCCGGCTTTTGAGCGCACAGTAAAAAAAGCGAAGCCATGGACATTGATGTGCGCTTATAATCAGATTAACGGTGTTTATTCATGCGAAAACAAATGGCTGCTCGATACTGTACTCCGAAAAGAATGGGGCTATGAAGGTATCGTGATGACAGACTGGGGTGCCATGAACGACAGAGTCAAGGCTCTTGAAGCCGGACTTGAACTGGAAATGCCGGGACCGGATGCCTATAATGATAAAATGATTGTAGAAGCGGAGAGAGAGGGACGACTTGATGAGGCAGTCCTTGACAGAGCTGTAGAAAGACTTTTGAGTGTATATGAAAAAGCCCAAGAGGCTGTGAGTAAAAATTATGATATTGAAGCGCATCATAAAATTGCAAGGGAAATGGCAGCAGAAAGTGCGGTACTTCTTAAAAATGAGCAAGGCTTGCCGCTGGATATGCATAAAAAATATGCGGTCGTCGGTGAGTTTGCCATCCATCCGAGATATCAGGGGGCAGGAAGCTCAAAGATTAATCCGCATAAAATTGACAGTCCTTTAGAGGAACTTTCAAAACTTGGCATTGATACAGAATATGCTGTAGGTTACAGTGCTGACTGTGATATGCCTGATGAAAAATTATTGTCTGAGGCAAGGCAGCTTGCAGCAGGTAAGGACGGTGTCATTGTATTTGCAGGCTTGCCGGATTCATATGAAAGTGAAGGCTTTGACAGAACACATTTAAATATGCCGGAAAGTCATAACAAGCTCATTGAAGCAATGTGTGAGGTTAATAAAAATGTGATTGTTGTGCTTATGTGCGGAAGTGCTGTGATTATGCCTTGGAAGGACAAGGTTCAGTCGATTTTGTTGGCATATCTTGGCGGTGAAGCAGCAGGAGGCGCTTGTGCCGACATTTTAACAGGGCAGGTCAATCCGTCCGGAAAATTGGCAGAGACATTTCCTGTATTGCTTTCTGATACACCGGCTTACGGAAATTTCGCAGCCGATGATGCCGATGTCGAATACCGGGAAACAATTTTAATCGGTTATCGTTATTATGATGCTTTAAATAAAGAAGTTGCGTATCCTTTTGGTTTTGGTTTGTCTTATACAAGTTTTGAATATGAAAATATGCGTGTTTCTTGGGATGCGGCAGCGCATCAGGGAAGTGTAACAGTTGCCGTAAAAAATACAGGGATTTATGATGGCAGTGAGGTTGTTCAGCTGTATATCGGTAAGAAAGACAGTCCGATTTTAAGAGCACCGAAAGAGCTTAAAGGATTTAAAAAAGTATTCATAAAGGCTGGAGAAACGAAAATAGTTGACATAAAAATTGATGAGAGGAGTTTTGCTTATTACAGTACAGAAAAACAGTCGTGGATAATTGAGGACGGCGCTTACGAAATTTATATCGGCGCTTCCAGCAGAGATATCCGATTGGAGGAAAAACTGGATATCGCCGGAAATCAACAAATCGGTTCGTCTGTTTTATTAAAGGACGAGGTGATTTCTGAAAATGGTTATCATATTTCTGATGAACAGTTTATAAAGCTTTTTAATGGAAGTTATCCTGAGAAAACAGATGTCAATAAAAAGTCAGTCAATACAAGACTTGGAATAGCAATGGCAGACACGAAAGGCCGGGAAATTTTCGGAAAGCTTGCAGAAGCTTATATATCAGGCTTTGACAGCGGCGATGATGTTGGACGCATGATGCTTGCCATGGTTAATGATATGCCGCTTAGGAGTCTTGCAATGTTTGGAGTTACAGATATGGACACAATTGTATCGGGTGTTGAGCAGTGGAAAAAGGATGAATAAAAATTAAAAGGGCGCACCACGTCGGCGCGCCTTAACTATTTGAGCTGTGGGACAGGTAATTTGATTTATGCTGTCTCCAGCTTTTTCATATGGGAAAATTCCCGTGAGATAACAATTGCTGTTGTAATAAAGGCAAAGGCATCTGCGACAGGACCCGCAAACATAATGCCGTCGATTCCAAAGAATATAGGTAATATGATAATGAGCGGAATGAGGAAAATAACTTGTCGTGTCATGGACAAAAATACGCCTTTGACAGGCTTTCCGATGGCTGCAAAAAAATTGGAGGACAATAATTGACAGCCGTTAATAATTACCATAAACAGGAAAATCCTCATAAATTTCACTGCAAATTCAAAGTAGAGGGCATCGCCGTTTCCGAATAGAGAAATAATATGCTTCGGGAAAAATTGGAAAAGGATGAAACCAACGGCGGAAATAGCCAAGTTGCATCCGATGGCAAGTTTGTAGATGCCACGGACACGGGGATACTTTCGTGCGCCGTAGTTGAAGCCGATAATCGGCTGAGAGCCCTGTGATATTCCGATGATTACAGATAAAAGTATGGCATTTGTTTTCATGACAATGCCGCAGCAGGCCAAAGGAATCTCACTTCCATAAATAGAGCGTGCACCGTAATAGGTTAATGAATTATTTAAAACAATCTGAACAAAAGTCAATGCCAGCTGGTTTAAACTGTTGCTCATGCCGAGGGCGGCAATTTTTTTGCATTCAGCGCCTTTAGGCCTAAAGTGATGGCCTTTCAGCTCGATGTGCTTAAATTTTTTCAAGTAATATGCAGCCATGAGAAATGAGAAAAACTGTCCGATAACAGTAGCCCATGCCGCACCTGCAACGCCCATGTTAAAGACGAAGATAAAAAGCGGGTCTAAAATTGTGTTGATGACGGCGCCGATGAGCATACAGCTCATAGAATACTTGGGACTTCCGTCAGCTCTTGCAAGACTGCTCATGCCGTTTGTTATAATTAAAAGCGGTACGCCTGCAACGGTTATGCGCGTATAGCTTTCGGCATACGGAAGAACATCCGGTGTAGCGCCGAAAATTGTCAGTAACGGGATGAGAAAGATTTCAACAATAATCACATAAAGGATTCCGGAAATAACCATCATACTGAAAGCGTTGCCGACAGAAATGGCGGCATTTTCTTTTTGTCCGGCGCCAAGCTCGAGAGAAAAGCGGGAGGCTGCGCCGACACCGATTAAAAGTGCGATGGCAAGACAGATTGTTGTCAGTGGAAATGCAACATTGGTTGCGGCATTGCCGAGATAACCAACCCCCTGTCCGATAAATATCTGGTCAACAATGTTATATAAAGAGCTGACAACCATCGCAATAATACTTGGAATGGCATAGGTTTTTAAAAGCTTTGAGAGCTTTTCCGTACCTAAAGGATTTTCTTTTGTAGGAGATGACATATAAAAACACCTTTCATTTGTAAATCAATTACTTTCTATTATATCGGTCATTTCATGTAACGTCAATTTCTTTATTCTTTTTGATGATTTCTAAATTCTGTCGGGGACATGCCGCATTGCTTTTTAAACAGGCGGCTGAAATAAAGCGGATTGTCATAGCCCATAATATTTGAAATAAGGCTACTGCAATACAACTGACTTTAGACGGTGGGTTAAGGTAGCCAAAAGTAAAAAATTGTTGTATACTTACGTCATGGGAACATAGAAATCAAAAAATAGACACAAATATTTATTACAAAATAGTATACTGAACATAAATAAAGCAAGGAGGCTTAAAAGGATGATTGTACCAAAACATTATGAAAATATTCATGTATTGCACGAAAATACAATGCCGGACAGAAGCTATTATATTCCGGCATCTAAGGTGATAGAAAACCTTGAAGAAAACAGAGAAGCTTCGGATAGGTTTCTGCTTTTAAACGGAATGTGGAAATTTAAGTATTATTCGAGTATTTATGAGCTGACAGACAGATTTTACGAAGAAAACTTTGAAACGGCGGATTATAAACAGGTTTTGGTGCCGGGTGTCTGGCAAAATTATGGTTATGATTGCTGGCAATATACAAATATAAGATATCCGTTTCCTTTTGACCCGCCATATGTGCCTTGTGATAATCCGTGCGGGACGTACGTTTACGATTTTGATTATAGTGCCTGCAAAGAAGCCCCGAAGGCTTATCTGAATTTTGAAGGTGTGGATTCCTGCTTTTATGTATGGGTCAACGGACAGTATGCAGGTTATAGTCAGGTGTCACATTCGACAAGCGAATTTGATGTGACAGATTTTTTAAGAGAAGGAAAAAATCGTCTGGCGGTGCTTGTCTTAAAATGGTGCGACGGAAGCTACATGGAGGACCAGGATAAGTTTCGCTCAAGCGGAATTTTCAGAGATGTTTATATTTTAAAACGCCCTGAAAATGGAATTTTTGATTATTTTATAAAAACTGCTCAGAGTGTGTCAGAGGCGCAGGTGGATATTGAATTGACTTATTTTAATGAGCCGGTACTTGTGGAGGCGAAGCTTTTGGACGCTGAGGGGGCACTTGTGGCTTCTGCGGATACAAAAGGCGAAAGTATTCACATGAATATAAAAAATCCGGTGCTCTGGAATGCAGAGCAGCCGTATCTGTACACCCTTGTTTTAAAATCAGGGGGTGAGGTGATTACAGAGCATGTCGGTATTCGTGAAATCTCTATTATAAATCAGGTTGTTTGCTTTAACGGAAAACCGATTGTGTTCCACGGTGTCAATCGCCATGATTCAGATTCGGTGACAGGTCCGGTCATCAGTCTTGAACAGATGAAAAAAGATTTAATACTGATGAAGCGGCATAATTTTAATGCCATCCGTTCAAGTCATTATCCGAATGTCCCGTATTTTTATCAGCTCTGTGACAAATACGGTTTTTATGTTGTGGATGAGGCAGACAATGAAAGTCACGGCCCGTCGGAAATCTATTATGCAGATAACAGCGGAGAAAATAAGGCGAAGCGCTGGAATGAGGCGATTGCGGATAATCCCGACTATATTGAAGCGACAGTTGACAGAGTGAAGCGGTGCGTTGTGAGAGATAAGAACAGACCATGCGTTGTCATTTGGTCCATGGGCAATGAATGTGCTTACGGCTGTACTTTTGAAGAAGCCTTAAAATGGACAAAGGCATATGATGACAGCCGTCTCACTCAATACGAGAGTGCCAGATATCACGGCGATAAGCGCAAATATGATTTCTCAAATTTGGATTTATACAGCAGAATGTATCCGTCGCTTGACGAAATAAAAGAGCATTTGGACGGCGGCCTTGATAAGCCGTTGATTTTAATTGAATATTGTCACGCAATGGGAAATGGCCCGGGTGACTTGGAAGACTATTTTCAGATGTTTAGCAAAGAAGAAAAGCTGTGCGGCGGTTTTGTCTGGGAATGGTGTGACCATGCCATTGCCCACGGGATGCCGGGGGAAAGGATAAAATACTATTACGGCGGTGACCACGGAGAAAAGATTCATGACGGCAATTTCTGTATGGATGGTCTTGTATATCCTGACAGAAGACCGCATACAGGACTTTTGGAATATAAAAATGTCTACCGTCCGATTCGCGTCGAGGGTTTTGATGCGGCATCAAAGACAGTGATACTGCGCAACTATATGGACTTTACAAATGCAAAAGATTTAGTGGAAATAAGTTTTGAAATGATTTGCGATGGGGAAAAGATACAATCCGGCACCATCGGAAAGATTGACATAAAACCATCAGAAACAGCAACGATTAAGGTGCCGCTTGATATTCCGAAGAAAGGCCGTGTATTTTTAAAAATCAATTATGGGGCAGTCAATACAGACGAGGTTATTCTGCCGGGGCACAGCTTTGGTTTTGATGAGCTATGCATGGAAAATGAAGACAACAAAAATCAGTTTGCTGCTTTGCTTCATGCCCATACTTCGAATAAGCCGGCAGAATTTTCGGAAACAGATAAAGAGATTTGTGTTTGGGGCGAAAAGTTTGAATATCGCCTCGATAAGCGAACCGGTCTGTTTTCTTCCCTTAAAGCAGATGGTAGTGAACAGCTGATGCGTCCGATGGAAGTCAATTTATGGAGGGCGCCTACAGATAACGATATGTATATCAAATCAGAGTGGTACCGGGCAGGCTATGATAGGACAACGACAAGAGCCTATAGTGCACAGGTCTGTGCAGATGCGGATAAGGTGACGATTTCCTGCCGTATGTCTGTGGCAGCGGAAGCTGTTCAGCG